>NZ_JBFTER010000036.1:0-41190 GCF_047229345.1 Cellulomonas jepli
GCCCCGGACCGGACGCGCCGGCCACCGGCTCCTCGCCGGGGCGCGGCGGCGTGCGGTGCGCGTGCGACGCGGGCCGCAGGACCTCGTCGAGCACCGGGGAGATCGCGGGTCGCGCGTCGAGGGCGTGCAGCGCCGCGGCCCGGGTGGTCACGACGCCCAGCGCCACGAGCCGCAGCAGGTGCAGCGTGCGGAGCGCCGCGGTCGGGATGTCCAGCCGGCCGCCCGCGCCCGGGCCGGTCGCGTGCGCGACGTAGAGCGCGTCCCACAGCGCGTCCACGACCGGGGCGTCCGGGTCGACGTCGTTCAGTCCCGCCGCCGTCACGAGGTCCGCGGCGGGCAGCGGGACGTCCGGGTCGAGCGCCCGGCACGCGTCCACGAGCACGCGGCGCGCGTCGGCGAGCGGACGGAAGGGCGTCAGGTCGACCTGCGCCCACGCGCGGAGCGCGACCTCGGGCGAGGACGCGTACTGCCGGGCGGCCTTCGCGAGCTCCTCGAGCCGCGCCGGGTCGCCCGCACGCCGGTCCCGGACGACGCCGAGGCGCCCCTCCTCCTCGGAGGCGAGCCGGACCGGCCGGACGGCGACGAACTTGAGGATGTCGGACGACGAGGGAGCCATGTTCGAGGGCACCAGCGCGGCCCGGCCGCGTCAACGGTCCACGGCGGGGCGCGGCCCGCTCGGGCACCGATCGTGCGCCATCGGGAACGGGCGCACCGGACGGCGACGGCCCCGCCGCGCACGTGCACGCGGCGGGGCCGTCGTCGGCGTCGAGCACCCCGGGTCAGGCGGTCTGCTCCGCGTGCTCGCCCTCGCCGATCTCCTCGACGAGCTTGGCGTTGAACGCCGGCAGGTCGTCGGGCACGCGGCTGCTCACGAGCCCGGAGTCGACGACGACCTCCTCGTCGACCCACGTCGCGCCCGCGTTCGTCAGGTCCGTGCGCAGGCTCGGGTAGGACGTCAGGGTCCGGCCGCGCAGGACGTCGGCGTCCGTGAGGATCCAGCCGCCGTGGCAGATCACGCCCACGGGCTTGTGCTGGGCGAACACGTCGCGCACGAACGCGACGGCCTTCTCGTCGAGGCGGATCTTGTCGCCGTTCGCGACGCCGCCGGGCAGCACGAGCGCGTCGAAGTCCGTGGCGGCCGCGTCGGCCGTCGTCCGGTCGACCTGCGCCTCGTGGCCGTTCTTGCCGGTGATCGTGCCGCCCTCGGACGACACGAGCACCGCGGTCGCACCGTGCTCGGTGACCGCCTGCCACGGGCTCGTCAGCTCGCTGTCCTCGAAGCCGTCCGTGGCCAGGAACGCGACCGTCTTGCCGGTGAGGTGGGACATGCGTGCGGCTCCTCTCGCTGGGGTGTGCGGTCCTTCGACGGTAGGCGCGCCCGCGCGCGACGGCACCCGGAGCGACACCCCGGGCGACCACCTACCCTCGGACCATGACGACGGCACCGGGGACCGCGCCCGCGCCGTCGTTCCCGGCGCTCCGGCGCCGGCTCACGACCGAGATCTGGATCGTGCTCGGCCTCTCGCTCGGCCGCTCGGGCGTCTACGCGGTCGTCAACATCGTCGCGCGGCTCACCGAGGGCACGCCGCTCGCCGAGCAGTCCGCGACGCTCAACGCGAGCCGCTCGCCGCGCCCGTACCTCGACCTGACCTACCAGCTCCTGAGCATCGGCTTCGCGCTCCTGCCCGTCGCGCTCGCGCTCTACCTGCTCTCCGCGCACGGCCGCAGCGCGGTCCGGCGCATCGGGCTCGACGGCACGCGACCCGGGCGCGACCTCGGCGTCGGCGTCGGGCTCGCCGCGCTCATCGGCATCCCGGGCCTCGCGCTCTACGCCGCCGGGCGAGCGCTCGGCGTGACCGTCGAGGTGCAGGCGTCGGCCCTGAACGCCGCGTGGTGGACCGTCCCCGTGCTCGTCCTCGCCGCGCTGCAGAACGCGCTGCTCGAGGAGGTCATCGCCGTCGGCTACCTGACCGAGCGCCTGCGCGAGCTGCGCTGGCGGACGCCCGCGATCATCGCCGCGAGCGCCCTGCTGCGCGGCTCGTACCACCTCTACCAGGGCTTCGGGCCGTTCGTCGGGAACGTCGTCATGGGGGTCGTGTTCGCCGAGTACTACCGGCGCAGGCGGCGGGTCATGCCGCTCGTGGTCGCGCACACCGTGCTCGACGTCGTCGCGTTCGTCGGGTATGCGCTCGTGCCCGCGGAGTGGCGCGACGCGCTCGGGCTGAGCTGACGGGCCGGCCCCTCAGCCCTGGCGGCGGACCATCTCCCCGATCCAGATCGGCGCGTACGGCGACGTGCAGCCGGGCGGCGTCGGGTAGTCCTTGAGGACCTCGAGCCGCTCGCCGATCGCGAGCGCACGGGCCCGGAGCGCGGGGTGGTGGATGCCGATCATCGCGAGGCACTCGTTCATCGCCCACTGCAGGTTCTCGGGCGCGTCCTTCATGTGCGCCTCGACGAGGTCGAGCAGCCCCGGGAGGTCGAGGCCGTCGGGCGCCTTGGCGACACGGTCGCTGGTCAGGGCCCAGCCCGAGCCCGCGACCGCCGGGTCGGGGTCGTCGAACCACGCCGTGCGCAGCTGCTCGACGTGCGGGCTCTTCTTGACCACGTAGCCGACGAGCCAGTCCCGCACCTTCGGCACCCGCGCGTCCCGGAGCATCGCGTCGAGCTCGGCGGCGGAGAGGTCCTTGGGGCGGCAGACCAGGATCGCGACGAGCCGGGCCGCGGTGTCGCCCGTCGCCCACAGCTCGAGCGCGAGGTCGTGCTGCGTCCTGAGCCGCTTCGCGACCGCACGGAGCTGCGTGAGGTTGACCCCGTGGTCGTCGCCGTGGCGCTCGTTGACCGCGCGGATGCGGGGGTCCTCGAGGGCCGCGAGCTCGGCGCGCACCTCGTCGACGCTGACCTGGGGTGGTGCGGTAGGTGCCGCCACGGTGACCTCCTCGTGCTGGGTGTGGTCCCAGCATGCACGGCGGTGCGGCGGGCGTGCGGCGGCACGCCCGGCGCACGCGGGGGTCGGCCGCGCGGGCGGGCCGGGTCAGCCGAGGCGGCGCCGCAGCCGCGCGGCACCCACGAGGGCGGCACCCACGGCCACCATGCCGAGCCCGACGAGCCCCGGGGTGACGTCGGTCCCCGTCCGGGCCAGCGCCGACGTGCGCCCCTCACGGGAGACCGGCGCGCGGGTGCCCGGGTCGGGCCGGACCGCGGACGGCGCGCCCGGCCGGGCGGACGGAGCGGCGGGGTCGACCGGCGCCACCGGAGCGGCAGGCACCCCGGGGACGGCCGGGTCGACCGGGTCCACCGGGTCGGCCGGGGGCGCCGGGTCCTGCGGAGCCGGCTCCGGGGCGGCGGGGACCACCACCACGACCGAGGTCCGCGCCTCGCCGGGGACGTAGGACCACAGGTCGAGCCCCTTGGCGTCACCGAAGCTGCCGGTGCACTGCGTGTTGGTGTTGGCACCGCCGCCGGCGCCCGCGCCGAACGCCCGCTGGGTCGAGGTCGTGTCGAAGCCGACGTCGGGGTCCGCGACGGCGACCGACGGGCGCGAGCCGACGCCCGCGCACAGCAGCTCGCCCGGGGTGCCGACCGCCACGCCCGCGCTCGTCACGTACCCGCGGTCGTCGTAGAAGGCGCGCGTGCAGTTCGTGCCCGTGCTCACCTCGCCCGTGAACGGGCACACGCCGCCCGGCGGGTTCTCCAGCGTGATGCTCGGGCCGCCGCGGAGCGCGCTCTCCACGTCGAGGATCGGCGCGTGGTACTCCCCGCCGCGCAGCGTCGCCCGCACCGGGTACTGCCCGGCCGGGAACGCGGCGCCCGTGTTGTCGAGGCCGTCCCAGGCGACGTCGTGCGTCCCCGCGCCGACGAACCCGCGCAGCACACGGTTGCCGGGAGCCCCGGGGTCGAAGTCGGCGCCGTCACGGGAGAGGACGATCTCGTAGGCCCCGGCGGTGCCCGTGCTGAAGCGGAGGCCACCGCCCCGGCCCTCGAACGCGACGTCGCCGCCCGCCGATCCCGCGAACCCGAGCGGTCCCATCGCGGGCTCGGCACCCTGCGTGGGGATCCCGAGCGCGGCGAGCGTCTCGGGCGCGAGCGGCTCGACCGACACCGGGTACTCGGCCCGCGCCAGGTGGACGCCGCCGACCGTGTCCGTCAGCGTCTGCTGGTTGCTGCCCGAGCCGAGCACGTCGCGGTGCAGCGGGGTCACGCCGTCGGCGTCGTAGAAGCCGACGGAGTTGCCGTAGAAGACGAAGCCGAAGGGGTCGAAGGACCGGGTGGAGACCCGGTAGCGGAAGCCGTCGGTCGTCGTGATGTACGTCGAGAAGTCGGTGGGGCGGTCGCTGCCGCCCGTGAAGCCCGCGTAGACGTAGGTGAACGCGCGCCCGGGCAGGTCGGCGGTCGAGGCCGGCGCGGCCGGTCGCACGGTGAGGTCCCACGCGGCGACGGTCGTCGAGCTCTCGGCCTGCGCGACGACGCCCGTCCCGACCTGGGCGCGCGTGGGCACCCCGCCGGAGAGCGCGCCGCCGGGGCCGACGGAGCCGTAGAACGCGACGCGGTGCAGCCCGGTCGTCGTGACGGTGTGGACGCAGGGCACGTAGCCGTCCGGGTTCGCGGTGCCGTCGACGGACCGCGCGCCGGCGAGCTCCTGGGTGCGCGACGAGATCAGGCCGAGCGCGGGGTCGCCGCTCGCCTCGCGCTGCGCCGCGCAGCTCGAGGAGGGAGCGGGCAGCGTCGCCGCCTCGGTGTCGGTGACGACGCCCGGCTCCCACACGACGACGTCCGCGAGCCCGGGCGCGACGCCGAGCGCCGACGAGCCGAGGAGCAGCTGCTCGCCCTGGCGCGCGAACACCGTGAACAGCGTCCGGCGGACGATGTGGGTGCCGTCCGCGGGCCCGTAGGTCGCGACGTTCCACTCGATGGGCGCGCGGCACCCGGCGCCCGTCCCGGTCCCGCACACGGCGTCGTCGGGGAACAGGTCGCCGCTGCCGGTCGCGGCGGCGGGGGCGGCGGTGAGCCCGACGCCGAGGGGCAGCGCGAGGGCGGCCAGGGTGAGCAGGATCCGGTGCCGGCGGAGCGGTCGAGGTCGAGGCATGCCCTACCCTCACCCGGACCACCGAATCCCGTCCAACCGGTCAGTTGTCCAGGTCAGCGGCCCGGAGCGCGGCCGGGACCGTCCGGTGAGCGACCCTCAGCCGACCCGCGAGAACCGCGATCCGCCGTACTTCTTGTGCACCGCCTGCTTGCTGACACCGAGCATCGTCGCGATCGACGCCCACGGGATCCCCGCGACGCGCGCGCGCCGCACGACGACGGCCTCGCGCCGGTCCGCCTCCCGCCGGAGCTGCGCGAGCGCCGCCAGCGCCTGCAGCGGGTCGTCCCCGTCCGCCTGCCGCACGAGCATGCTCATGTCGACCTCCTCCATGTCCGCCTCCGGCTCCGTCGGTCAACCTGGGTTGACGCCATCGACGCTAGGCGACAGCGGTGGTCGGAGTCAACCTGCGTTGACTCGGAGCCGGGGCCGGCCGGCCGCGCGAGACCCGGGGCGCCCCCACCGCACCCCCCCCCGGCACGGGCGCCCCGCACGCTCCACGCGCCCCGCACGGCCACTGTTGACAGCATCCTGTCAATCTCTTAGGTTTGACAGTACGCTGTCAACCAAGGAGGACGACATGGGAACCGTGGTGCTGTACGGCCTGGACACGATGGCCGACTGGGAGTACGCGTACCTGACCGCCGGGCTGACCGTCGCCGCCGAGCAGGGCGACGACCGCTACCGCTTCGTCACGGCCGGCCCCACCGGGACGACGCAGGTCACGACGACCGGCCGGCTCCGCGTGCTGCTCGACACCCAGTTGGACCAGGTCCCGTTCGAGGACATCGCCGCGCTCGTCCTGCCCGGCGGCGAGTCCTGGGGCGAGGGTCACGAGCAGGTGCTCGGCCTCGCCCGCCGCTGCGTCGACGCGGGCGTCCCCGTCGCGGCGATCTGCGGCGCGACGCTCGCGCTGGCCCGCACCGGGCTGCTCGACGACCGCGAGCACACGAGCAACGCCGCCGACTTCCTCGCGCGCGTGCCCGGGTACGCCGGGCACGCGCTGTACCGCGAGGCGCGCACCGTCGTCGACCGCGGCGTCATCACCGCCCCCGCGACCGCACCCGTCGACTTCGCCCGCGCGGTCTTCGAGGCCCTCGAGCTCTTCCCGCCGGCGATCACCGAGGCCTGGTACGGGCTCTACACGACCGGCGAGCGGCGCTTCTACGACCAGCTCTCCGGCGCGGGCGCGTGACGCGACGCACCCCGGCGGGCGGCGCGGGCGGTGCGGGCGGTGCGGACGATCGGCCCGGCGACGCACCGCCGGGCCGCTCCCCCGCGGGCGACGCGCTCACCGCCCTCGTCCTGCCCGTGTTCGAGCTCGACGGCGAGCTGCTCGCCGCCGCGCGCGACATCGCCGAGCCGGCCGGGCTCACCCCCGCGTGGTGGCAGGTGCTCGGCGCGACGCTCGACGAGCCGCTCACCGTCTCGGACGTCGCCCGGCGCGTCGGACTCGGGCTCGCCCGCCAGAGCGTCCAGCGCACCGCCGACCTGCTCGTGGAGAAGGGCTGGGCCCGGTACCTCGACAACCCCCGGCACGCGCGCGCCCGGCTCCTCGAACCGACGTCGCGGGGGCGGGAGACGCTGCTCCGCCTGCGCGAGGCGCAGCACGCGTGGGCCGACGCGGTCGGCGCGGCCGTCGGTGTCGAGGAGCTGCGCGCGTTCCGGGCGACCGCGGAGCGCATCGCGGCGGCCTCCCGGGCGTACCGGGAACGGCAGGCCCCGCGGTAGCGACGCACGGCCCCGACGCTCGGACCTCTCCCGCGGCGAAGTCCACCCTCGCCCCGCGGGACGGCGCGCGTACGGGGCGCAGCTCCGCGTCGTCGCCGTGAGCCCCCGGGGGCCCGTCCTGATCCCGACACGGAGGCGGGGCGCTGCTGCGGACCGTGCGCCCGCGGTCCCGACCCGGGTCCCGCCCCTGAGCCGACCCCGAGCGCGACCCGACCGGGGTAGTCCCCGCGACCGACCCAGGTCGCGCGGCCGTCCTCCTCGGGGCGCAACTTGCCCCGGCGCACGTGAGAACGCCGGGGCCCGGGGGGACCCGCTGCCTACACTCGCCGGTATGCCCGAGCTGCCGACGACCGCCCGCCTCGGTCTCGGCCCGTCGCCCGACGACGACGCCGACCGCCTCGCCGGCGTCGAGATCGTCGACACCCCCGCGGTCCGCGTGCACCACCCCAGCGACCTCCTGGGCGTGGTCGTCGCGACGCTCGGCATCGCGCTCGTGCTCGTCGCCGCGACCTACGCGCAGAACACCACGACGGGCGTCGCCGAGGACGTCCAGGGCTTCCGGTCGCTCCTCGGGCAGATCCTCATCTTCCCCGTGACCGTGCTCGAGCTGGTCGTGGTCGTGCTCGCCCCCGTCGCGGTGCTGACCGAGCTCGCGGTCCGACGGCTCGGGCGCCAGCTCCTGGAGGCGCTCGCCGCGGCGCTCGGTGGGCTGCTGCTGTGCATGGTGCTCGGCTGGGCGGTGCACAGCTTCGGTCCCGAGGAGCTCGTCACCGGGATGTCGGTGCGGCTGCGCAGCGGCGAGTGGGTGCTCACCATCCCCCCGTACGTCTCCCTCATCGCCGCGCTGCTCACGACGGCGGGCCCTCGCACCCGGCGCCGCACGGTCGCGTGGTCGTGGAACCTGCTGTGGGTCTGGGTCGGGGTCGTGCTCATCACCGGCGCCGTGTCGCTGCCCGGTCTCGCCGTGGCGCTGCTCGTCGGGCGCGTCGCCGGGCTCGGGGTGCGCTACCTGTCCGGCGTGCGGTCCGAGCGCGCGTACGGCGTGAGCCTCGTCGACGGCGTGCGGCGCGCAGGCTTCGAGCCGGTCCGCATCGCCCGCGTCCCCGACGCGGACACGGACGCGGAGGACGCCGACGGCACCGCTGCGGCCGCGGGGCCGACGACGGCCGCCCGCGCGATCGCCCGGTACTCCGACCACCGGGTCTACGAGCTCGCGACGGCCGACGGGCAGGACCTCGACGTCGTCGTGCTCGACGGCGACCGCCAGGTCGTCGGCATGCTGTCCCGGCTGTGGCGCTCGCTGCGGCTGCGGGGGCTCGACGGGCGCTCGGTCGTGTCGCTGCGGCAGGCCGCCGAGCGTGCCGCGCTGCTCGCCTACGCCGCCCGCGCGGCCGGCGTCCGGACCCCCCGCCTGCTGAGCATCTCCGAGGCCGAGGACTCGATGCTGCTGGTCCAGGAGGCACCCGGGACCGCGCGCCCGCTCGCGGACCTCGACGCCGAGGACATCACCGACGAGATGCTCGAGGAGGTCTGGGCGCAGCTGCGGCTCGCGCACGGCGCCGGGATCGCGCACCGTGCGCTGACCAGCGACGTCGTGCTCGTCGACGTCGTCGTCGGGCGTCCCGTCGTGTGGCTCGTCGGCTGGGAGCAGGGCGACGTCGCGTCCTCCGAGCTCGCCCGCCGCATGGACGTCACCCAGCTCGTGGCCCTGCTCGCCCTCCGGGTCGGCGCGACGCGCGCCCTGGAGTCGGCGTCGCGGGTGCTGCCCGACGACGACATCGCCGCGGTCGGCCCGCTGCTCCAGACGATCGCCCTCCCCCAGCGCACGCGCGACGAGATGCGCGCCCACAAGGAGGTCCTCGCCGAGCTCCGGTCCGCGCTCGTGCAGCGGCTCCCCGAGGCGGACGTGCACCCCGAGCAGCTCGTGCGGTTCGGGGCCCGCACGCTGCTGACGATCTTCCTCACGACCGTCGCGGTCGTCGTCGTCCTCACGAGCATCAACGTCGACGAGATCACCGACGCGGTCAGCGAGAGCGACTGGCGCTGGAGCCTCGTCGCGTTCGGGCTCGGCCTGCTGACCCTGTTCGGCGCGGGGCTCGCGTTCGTCGCGTTCTCGCCCGTGCGGCTGCCGGTGTGGCGCGCCACGCTCGTGCAGACCGCGGCGACGTTCGTCGCGCTCGCAGCCCCCGCCGGGATCGGCCCTGCCGCGCTCAACCTGCGGATGCTCACGCGGCGCGGGGTGTCGACGTCGCTCGCCGCGGCGACGGTCGCGCTCGTGCAGGTCTCCCAGTTCGTCGTGACGATCCTGCTCCTGCTCGGGCTGTCCGTCGCGTCCGGGACCCAGCAGGCATCTCCGTTGCCCGCGTCGCCGCAGATGTTCCTCGCGATCGGGATCCTCGCGCTGCTCGTGGCCTCGACGCTGCTCGTGCCGGCGGTGCGCGCGTGGGTCGCCTCGAAGACCCTGCCGATGCTGCGTCAGACGTGGCCGCGGCTCATCGAGGTCGTCGGGCAGCCCCGGCGGCTCGCGCTCGCGTTCGGCGGCAACGTGCTCATGACGATGGGCTACGTGCTCGCGTTCGACGCGGCCCTGCAGGCGTTCGGGCAGGACGTCTCGCTCGTCCAGGTCGCGCTGCTCTACCTCGCCGGGAACACGGCGGGCTCGCTCGTGCCGACCCCGGGCGGCCTCGGCACCGTCGAGCTCGCGCTGACCACGGGCCTGACGTCCGTCGGCATCAACGCCGGTGTCGCGGTCTCCGTGGCGTTCCTCTTCCGCGCGCTCACGTTCTGGCTGCGGATCCCGATCGGGTGGGCGGCGATGCGGTACCTGCAGCGCAAGGGCGAGCTGTAGCGGCCGGTCGCGGAGGGCGGCTCACCCCGTGGTGCGCGTCGGACCCCCTCGGTAGCGTCGGGACCCCGAGGGCGGCCGACGAGGTGGGAGCAACCATGGCGCTCGAGTTCCAGGTGACCTTCGACGCGGCCCGGCCGCGCGAGCTCGGCCAGTTCTGGGGAGAGGTGCTCGGCTACGTCGAGCAGCCCGCACCGGAGGGGTTCGCGTCGTGGGACGCGTTCCTCGACGCGCAGGGCGTCCCCGAGGGCGAACGGAACTCCGCGTACTCCGTCGTGGACCCGACGGGGAGCGGCCCGCGCCTGCTGTTCCAGCGCGTGCCCGAGGGGAAGACCGCGAAGAACCGCGTGCACCTCGACGTCACCTGCGGGGGCGGGCGGGGCGTCCCGCTCGACGAGCGACGGCGCCGCGTCGACGAGCGCGCGGCGGAGCTCGTCGAGCACCACGGCGCGCGGCGGATCGGCGACGGCACCGAGCCGGGGGGCTACTGGGTCGTGCTGCAGGACCCCGAGGGCAACGAGTTCTGCCTGCAGTGAGCCCGCGGCGCCCGCGGCGGGACGGCCGACGCGGCCACCGGCCGAACACCGCTCAGGCGGCGACGACCTCGCCGTCCACGACCTCGACCGGGAAGTCCGCGAGCGGCTCCTCGGCCGGACCCACCGTGACCGAGCCGTCCTCCGTCGAGAACACCGAGCCGTGGCACGGGCACACGAGCGCCTCGCCGTCGGCCACGACCGTGCAGCCCTGGTGCGTGCAGACCGCGACCAGCGCCACGACGGTGCCCGCCGTCGGCTGCAGGAGGAGCAGCGGCACGTCGTCGGGCCCCGTGACCGCGAGCGCACCGCCGACGGGGACGTCCGCGAGCTTCGCGAGGACCCCCGAGCCGCTGCCGGCCGACGCCCCACCCGCCGGGTCGGCGGGCTCCTGCCCCGTGCCGGACGGGCCGGCGCACGCGGCGAGCGCGAGAGCGGCGGCCCCGAGCGAGGCGGCTCCCGCGCCGCGGAGCACGCTGCGGCGCGTGAGCCCGTGGCACGCATCCCCGCACGCGCCCGCGGGGTGCGCGGCCCGGTCGGACGCCGGCTCGGTCGACGTCGGGTCGGTGGTCTGCGTCATCGTCGGACTCCTTCGCGCGGTGGGCTCACGGGTACCCAACCACGGGGACGACGGCCGTGGAGACGACGGCCGTGGAGACGACGACGGCCGTGAGACGACTCAGGGCAGCACGCGGGTGCGTGCTGCCCTGGTTCGGGAGAGGAGCGGGGTGCGCTCAGGCGGCGTACTCACGCTGCGTCGGCACGAGGTCGTGACGCGCGGAGCGGACGGCGGCCATGCGGGCCCACGAGGCGAGGCGCGCGGCGGGCGCGGTGTCGCGGTCGGGGCGGGGCGAGTCGGTCTCGGCGGGCTCGTACTGGCCGAAGAATCCACGCTGGTCCATGAGGCACATCCATTTCGTTCGGTAGCCCGGCTGACCTGCGTGGGTCCCGTGGCTTTGCGTCCCCTCCTTGCGGAGGGTTTGCCTGTTCGCTGACAGAGGAGACATTAGAGGACTATGAGAGCGCGTGGAAGCCCCTCGTGCCACTCGAAGCCGGACATAGCCCCGTTTCACCCGCTCGGCGCACGGCGCGCCTGCGTGACGTGCGACAACGATGTCGCCCGGTCGTGGAGTCGTTCGTGCTGTGACTCATGTCACACGGGAGTCACTGTGAGATCGGGGCCCCTGCCGGACATCTCCAGGTGTCGGACCGCTCGGCGCGGTCCGACCGGGGGACGTGGTGCGGACGGCCCGCAGGGGGGACCGTCCGCACCACCCCCCACCACCGCCACCGCGACCCGGGTCTGCGGTGCCCCCGGCCTCCGCAGCCACAGCTGTCACGCCGACTCGAGGGGCGCCGCGGTCGAGGCGTCGCTGCGGTCGAGGCGTCGGCGCGGTTGGTGCGACGCCGCGGTCGGCGCGGTTGGCGCGGTTGGCGCGACAGCGCGGTCGGCCCGACGCCGCGGTCCGCGCGACGCCGCCGCGGGCTCGTGGGAGACGTCGGGCCGGGCTCGGTAGCCTGCCGGGGTGGACGCCGACGAGCCGGAGCTGGTCCTCGCTGCCGACGGCGTCACGCACGTCGTGCGCCGCGGCGACACCGTCCGCCGCCCCGTGCGGCCCTTCAGCGCGACCGTCCAGGCGTTCCTCGCGCACCTGCACGCACGCGGGTTCGACGCCGCCCCGCTCCCCCTCGGTTACGACGAGCAGAGTCGCGAGGTGCTCTCGTTCGTCCCCGGCGACGTCCCCGTGCCGCCGCTGCCCGACTGGGCCGTGTCGCTCGACGCGCTCGCGACGCTGGCCCGCCTCGTCCGCCGCGCGCACGACGCCGCCGACGGCTGGGAGCCGCCCGCCGACGCCGTCTGGGGCGACCTGCCGGGCGGCCCGGCGACCCGGCCGGCACCCACCGACGGGGCACCGCCCGGCGCGCCGCCCGAGCCCGTGCTCGTCGCGCACCAGGACTACTGCCCCGGCAACGTCGTCTTCCGCGACCACCGGCCGGCCGCCTTCATCGACTTCGACCTCGCCCGGCCCACCACACGCGTCGCCGACGCGGTCAACGCCCTGCACTGGTGGGCGCCGCTGGCCGACCCGGTCGACCGCAGCCCCGCGCTGGCCGACGCCGACGCGGCCGAGCGGGCGCGGGTCTTCGCCGACGCCTACGGGATGACCGCCGAGCAGCGCGCCCTCGTCGTCCCGCGGGCGCTGTGGCGCGCGCGCCGCTCGACCGCGAGAATGCGCGCCGCGGCGGAGGTCGACCCCGTGTTCCGCCGCTGGTGGGACGAGGGAGTCAAGGACCGGGGACCGCGCACGGAGCGGTGGCTCACCGCCGAGGCACCGCGGATCGCCGAGCGGCTGCGCTGAGGCCGACGGACCGTGGCCGGCTCACGGCCGGACCAGACGCGTGCGCGCGCTGCGCCGCCCCGGACCGGTGGGCGGCGCCCGGCAGCCGCGCTCCGGCTCCGTGGAGCGACCGCGTTCCGGTCCCGAGGAGCAGCCGCTCCGGCTCCGCGGAGCCCGTGCGCCCGGGCGCGACCTCCCGGACGCTGCGAGACTGCCGGGATGGGCGCCGGGCCGACCGACTGGGTGAGCGGGGAGCGCGTCTTCGCGCCGCCCACCGGCACCGTCGACGTCGACTGGCTCGTGCCGGCCGTCCTCGAGGCGGTGCCGTCCGCCGCCCCCTCCGATGCACGCACGGCCCTCGCGGCCGTGTGGACCGCACGCCGCGCCGGAGAGGCGGCACCGGCGGGTGACGAGCTCGCCCGCGTCGCGCAGACGGTCGTCGACGAGGCCGTCGCGCTGTTCCGCGCCGGACCGGCACATGCGGGTCAGCCGCCGTGGACCGCCGCCAGGAAGGCCTCGAGCAGCGGACCGGACGTCGTCGAGCCGTAGTCGCCCACCTCGACGAAGACCGCGACCGCGAGGTCGTCCTGGACCGCGATCATCCAGGCGTGGTTCTGCAGCGCGTCCGCGGCGCCGAACTGCGCGGTGCCGCTCTTCGCGAGCACCTCGCCGCCGGGCTCGTCCTGCAGGAAGTCCCCGCCGCCCTCGGTCACGAACGCGCGCATGAGGCCCCGCAGCGCCTCGGCCTCGGCGGCGGTGAGCGGCACGGGCGTCGCCGAGCTCGCGGCAGCGGCCTCCGAGGGTGCGGCGGACGCGCCGGCGTCCTCGGTCCCCGCGGCGGGCGCCACGGCCCCACCCTCGGGCGGGACGACGAGGCGCGGGGTCACGAGCGCGCCCGCACCGACGGACGCGGCGACGCGGGCCATCGCGAGCGGCGACGCCTCGGTGCGGCCCTGCCCGATCATCGACGCCGCGTGGTCGGTGCCCTCGGACTCCGCGGGGACGGACCCGAGGAACGCCGGGAAGCCGACGTCGGCCGCGGCCCCGAGCCCGAGCGACGCGGCCGCCGACGCCAGCGCCTCCTGCGGGACCTGGTCGCGCGCGCCGATGAACGCGGTGTTGCACGAGTTCGCGAGCGCCGAGCGCAGCGGGATGTCGCCGATCGCGCTCGCCGGGTAGCCGGGGTAGTTGCGGAACTCGCGACCCTCGACCGCGACGGTCGGCGGGCAGCTCAGCGTCGAGTCCGGGGTCAGCCCCGCCCGCAGCAGCGCGAGGGACGTCGCGACCTTGAGCGTGGAGCCGGGCGCGTACTTCCCGACCGTCGCGGTCGACAGCCCCGCGCTGCCCGGACCGCTCGCGGCCACGAGCACGTCGCCCGTCGAGGGGCGGAGCGCGACGATCGCGGACGGCACCTCGATCGGTTCGAGGATCGACTCGGCCGCGTCCTGCAGCCGGACGTCGAGCGTCGTCACGAGCGGCTGACCGGCGACCGGCTCGGAGCGGAACAGCTCACGCTCGGCCCCGCCGTCGGCCGCGACGGCGACGACCGCGAGCCCGGGCAGGCCGCGCAGCTGTGCGTCGTACTGCCGCTGCAGGCCGCTCAGCCCGGCGACGTCCCCGGCCGCGACCGCCCCCTGCGACTCCTCGACGATCTCGGCGGTCGCCTCGCCGACGGTGCCGAGGAGCGGGCGCGCGAAGCGGCGGGTCGGGGCGAGCGGCAGCGTGCCGGCCACGACGTTGACGCCGGGCAGCTCACCGAGCGCCGCGGGGTCGTACGCCGGGTCACCGGACCGCACGACGATCGCCTGCACGAACGCCTTCTCGCCCGCGGCGGCGACCTGCGCGGCGTACGCGACCGGGTCCATCTCGAGGGCGGTCGCGAGCCCCTCGGCGGCGGCGGGCTGCTCGGGTGCGGCGACCCGCGTCTTGTCGATGCCGATGCGGAACACGTCGCGGCTCGTGACGATGGGCTCGCCGCCGGCGCCGAGCACGTCGGCGCGGGCCGCGGGCGTGCGCCGCACGGCCAGCGTCTCGCCGGGCACGAGGTCACGCGCCAGGAGGTACGTCGACCAGGCCGCCGTCCACTCCTCCTCGCCGCGCGTCAGGCGTGCGGTCGTCTTGTAGGTCCAGTCGGTGTCGCTCGCGTCGACGTCCCACGTGAAGGTGAGCGTCGCCGTCGCCTGGTCGGGCTCGTCCTTCGTGACCTGCGCCTCCGCCGCGGTCACCGTGGGCTGCCAGGGCGCGAGCCCCTCGAACGCCGCGGTGCGCTGCGCGGCGGCCTCCTCCGCGGTCGCGCCGGTGATGGGCACGCCGTCGAACGTGCCCGTGGTCAGGGCCTCCGCGAGCGCCTCGGCGGCGACGTCCGGGTCCGGCCCCTCGGGGGTGCACGCCGTGACCGACCCGAGCGCGAGCACCGCGCCGAGCACCGCCGCCCACCGCCGGCCCGCCGGTCCGCGCCCGCCGTCCCGCCGCCCGGCGTCCCCGCCGCGGCCGGGCTGCTCCTCGTCGGCCCTCGCGGCCGCCCTCGCCCGGTCCTGCACACCACGCTGCACCACGACGCCCACGTCGGATCCCTTCGGCCCCCTGCGGCCGCGCGGCTGCCTCCGTGCGGTCCGCCCGTCATCCTGCCCGATCGGGCGGCCGTTTCCGGCGGGAACGACTGCCGAGGCCGCGCGGGTCGCGCGACGGGCCGGCGGCGGGACGCCTCGCCGCGGGGCCGGCCGACGGACCGTCCCGGTCGGCCGGTCGGTCGGTGTCAGCGCCCGCTCGCCCGCAACCCGCGCAGGACGTGCCGCAGCGTCGCGAGCGCGACCTCGGTGCTGCCCCCGTCCGCGAGCCAGAGCGCGAGCTCGTTCATCGCGCCGCTGAGCACGGCCGTCGCCGCGCCGACGTCCACGGCGAGGTCGTCGAGCGCGTCGAGGCCCTCGCCGAGCAGCCGCTGGGAGCCCTGCGCGTCGAGCCTGCGCCACTCCTGCCAGCCGAGGACCGCGGGACCGTCGGTCAGCAGCACGCGCCGGACGTCCGGGGCGAGGCTCGCCTGCAGGAACGCGACGCAGCCCGCCTCGAGCGCGTCCCACCCCTCGCCCGTCGCGGCGGCGGCCACCGCGGCGGCCACGGACGCGTGCACGTCGGCGAGGACCGCGACGAAGAGGCCCTGCTTGTTCTCGAAGTGGTGGTAGACGGCGCCGCGCGTGACCCCGGCAGCGGCGGCGACCTCGTCGAGGCGCAGCGCGGCGTACCCGTCGCGCACGAGGAGACGGCGGGCCTGGGTGCGCAGCTCACGCTCGGTCCGTTCGCTGGCCTCGCGGCTGGCTCGTGGCATCCTGCCCACCCCCTCGATTTACGTGCACCGTGTATGTATCGTAGCCGTCGTCGATACGTACACGGTGCACGTAAAGGAGCGTCCGATGGTCACGAGCATCTACCCCGTCCTGATGAGCGACCGCGTCGCCGAGACGGCGGAGTTCTTCCGCAGCGCGTTCGGGATGGAGGTCGCGTTCGAGAGCGACTGGTACGTCTCGCTCCGCGCCGGCGCGTGGGAGCTCGCCGTCGTCGACGGGGCCCACCCGACCGTCCCGCCGGCCCACCGGGGGACGGCGAGAGGGGTCCTCGTCAACATCGAGGTCGAGGACGTCGACGCCGAGCACGCCCGGCTCGTCGGCGTCGAGGGCCGCCGGGTCGCGCTCGACCTGAGGTCCGAGGACTTCGGGCAGCGCCACTTCATCCTCGTCGCGCCCGGCGACGTGCTCGTCGACGTGATCCAGCCGATCCCGTTCACCGGACCGTACGAGGGGCTCGACGCCCCTGCCGAGCCCGCCCGCGCCACGCCGGTCACGCAGCCCGCCGCACGCGGCGAACGGCCCACGAGCTGAGCCGCGGCCTCACCGGCCGTCGGTCCGCCGGCCTACCGCCCGACGCCCGGAGGCCGTCAGCTCGTGCGGGCCTCGCGCTCCTCCGCGGGCTCGTCGATCCCCGTGACGGTGGTCAGGAGGAACACCGAGTCCTCGACGGCCGTGACGCCGTGCCGCTCGTGCGTGATCTGGTGCAGGGAGCCCGTCGGCAGCGTGACGTCGTCGTCGCCGCTCGACGAGGTGACCCGGACGAGCCCGTGGAGCACCTGGAGCGTCGCCGCGTGCGGGGCGTTGTGCTCGCCGAGCTCCTGGCCGGCCGCGAGCGCGATGACCGTCTGGCGGAGCTCGCCGTCGTGCACCACCCGCTCGGCGCTGCGCCCGTTCGGTGCCTGCTGCGCGGCCTCGAGGTGTCGCCAGGTCAGGGTCTGCAGGTCGGGCATGTCGCTCCTCAGGTCGTCGTGCGCTCCATGCTGGCCGTGCCGGCGGGCGTGCGCCACTCCCGCGACCGGGCGTCGAGCCAGCCGAGGACGACCGCGAGGTACGTGTCGCGGGCGGGCCGGGCGGACAGCGCGAGGTCGTGCACGGCGCCCTCGATCGGCTCGTACGTCACGTCGGCGCCGAGCAGCGGGGCCCGGTACGCGATCTGGCGGACGTCGAGCACGGTGTCGGAGCAGCGCAGGTCCGGGTTGTCCTCGCTGTTGGGGCCGCTGCGCGCCGCCGAGCACACGAGCACCGGGACCCGGACGTCGAGCCCGCGCGAGAGCCGGGCGTGACCCCGCCGGACGGCCCGCAACCAGCCGGCGCGCGGCGGGTAGCCCCCGGGCGGCTTCAGCGCGAGGTCGTACTCCCACTCGCCGCCGTTGCTCACGTGCAGGCTGCGCGAGTAGGCCGACGGACCGCCGCCGATGACACGGTGCGGGTCGAGCGGCCCGAGCGCGTCGAGCACGCGGGTCGAGACGACCCGGTCGAACCAGTGCGCGTTGAGGTCGAACCACGGCGAGTTGAGCACGAGCGCGTCGAGCAGGTCCGTCTCCCGCACGCTGTGCGCCCAGAGGCTCGCGGTGAGCCCGCCGGTCGAGTGCGCGTTCACCACGAGCCGGTCGTGCCCGAGCTCGTCGCGCAGGACCCGGGCCGCGAGCGTGAGGTCCTCGGCGTACTCGCGCAGGTCGGAGCAGTAGTGCGGCGTCGTCCAGGGGCGGATCGAGCGCCCGCAGCGCCGCAGGTCGAGCGCGTAGAACGTGTACCCGTGGGCCTCGAACGCCGCGGCGAGGTGGGTCTGGAAGAAGTAGTCGTTGTAGCCGTGCACGTACAGCACCGCGGGGCCGCGCCGGACGGGGTCCCCGGCGGGTGGGGCGTCCTCGGCGGGCGGGGTGCGGCGCACGAGGGTCGCGACGACCGGGCCGTCCGCGTCGGCCCCCAGGTCGAGCGTGCGCGCCTGCCAGCCCGGGAGGGCGTCGGGCTGCCAGTCGGTCACGGGGTCATCGTGCCCCGTCCGGGGCGTCACCGAGCGCGGAACCCGACGGACGGGCGGAGCCGGACGCGTCCCGGCCGCCGACCTTCACGGGGAGCAGCAGCACGAGCCCGAGCAGCAGCACGGCCATGATGCCGAGCACGCCCCAGTACTGCTCCCCGGCGATCGCGATGGTCGTCGAGAACGCGAACGACGCGAGGAACCCCGCCGCGCGACCGGTCGTCGCGTACAGCCCGAAGAGCTCGCTCTCGTGGCCCTCGGGGCTCAGGCGGGCGAGCAGCGAGCGGCTCGCGGACTGCGCGGGCCCGACGAACACGCACAGGAGCAGCCCGAAGACCCAGAACGCCCCCTGGCCCGCGTCGTGCAGCAGGAACACCGCGGTGCCCGCGACCACGAGCCCGACGAGCGAGCCCACCACGACCGCCTTGGGACCGATGCGGTCGTCGAGCCAGCCCGCGGCGATCGTCGCGAGCCCGGCGACGACGTTCGCGGCGATCGCGAACTGGATGACCTGCCCCGCGGAGAACCCGAACGTCGTCGAGGCGATGATCGCGCCGAACACGAAGACGCCCGAGAGCCCGTCACGGTAGACCGCGCTCGCGACGAGGAAGCGGACCGTCGGGCGGCTCGTGCGCCACAGGCGGACGACGTCGGCGGCGAGCGACCGGTACGCGGCCACGACGCCGCGGCGCTCCGGCCGGCCCTCGACCGGGAGCTCGGGGACCGCGAAGAACACGGGCAGGGCGGAGATCCCGAACCAGATCGCCGAGACCAGCACCGCGGCGCGGATGTCGAGCCCGTTCTCGCTCGTGACCCCGAACCAGCCCACGTCCGGGTCGATGAACCCGACGAACAGGATCAGCAGCAGCACGATCCCGCCGACGTACCCGGCGCCCCACCCGATGCCGCTGACCTTGCCGACGGTCCCGGGCGTCGAGACCTGCGCGAGCATCGCGTTGTAGTTGACGCCCGCGAGCTCGAAGAACACGTGCCCGACGGCCAGCAGGAAGATCCCGAGCAGCAGGTTCTGCTCGAGCGAGGCCGGGTCGGGGGTGACGAAGAACATCGAGATGCTGATGAGCACGGTGATCGCGGTGTGCACGCCGAGCCACCGCTTGCGCCGCCCGGTGCGGTCGGCGCTCGAGCCGGTGACGGGCGCGAGCAGCGCGATCAGCACCCCGGCGCCCGCGAGCCCCCAGCCGAGCCACGCCGAGTGGTCCGCGAGGGCCGCGTCCAGCAGCGCGTTCGCCGGTCCCTCGCCGCCCGCCTCCGCCTCGGCGGCCGCGACGGTCGCCGGGTCGACGAACGCGTCGGAGGTGATCCACCGCGTGAACACGAACGTCGTGATGACGGCCTGGAACGCGGCGGACCCCCAGTCCCACAGCGCCCACGCGAGCACGCGCCGACGAGGGACGGGGACGGGCGCCGTCGCCCGTGGGGTGTCCTGCGAGGTGTCCGCCACGCGCGCAGCGTAGGTCGTCTACTCGTCCAGCGGGAGACCTTGGCGTTCCGGGAGGGTGAACGCGCCGACCGCGGCGACCACGAAGACGGCGGCGAAGACCCCGAAGAGCAGCGCGGTGCCGCCCGCGTCGCGCAGGAACGGCACCGCGAGCGGGGCGAGCACCGAGGCGATCCGCCCGAAGCCCGCCGCGGCCCCGGCGCCGGTCCCCCGCATCGTCGTCGGGTACAGCTCCGGGGTGACGGCGTACAGCGCACCCCACGCCCCGAGGTTGAAGAACGAGAGCAGCATCCCGGTCACGAGCACGCCCTGCTCGGTGTCCGCGGACGCGAACAGCGCGGCGGCCACCGCGGAGCCGACGAGGAACGTGGACAGCGTGGGCCGCCGCCCCCACACCTCGACGAGCACGGCCGCGGCGGCGTACCCGGGGAGCTGCGCGAGCGTGATCCACAGCGTGTACTCGAACGAGCGCACGAGCGTGAACCCGTCGGCCACGAGGATCGTCGGGAGCCAGATGAACGCGCCGTAGTACGCGAAGTTGACGGTGAACCACACGACCCACAGCGCCACCGTGCGGCGGCGGAGCGACGGCGTGAACAGCTCGGCGAGCCTCGTCCCGCGCGCCGCCGGTCGCGGCGGGCTGGTGGGGGTGCCGTCGGGCACGACGGGGTCGGACTCCTCGGCCGACGGTCGTCGCGGGCCCGGCACCATCGGCTTCGGGGTCCACGACCCGCCCGGGGTCGTCGTCGCGCGGGCCACGAACGCCGGCGCGGGCGCGACGCCGGCGGACCGCTCGAACCGGGTCACGACGGCCTCCGCCTCGACGACCCGGCCGCGCGACTCGAGGAAGCGCACCGACTCGGGCAGCACCGTGCGCACGACCGCGGAGTACAGGGCGGGGAGCGCACCGATCGCGAGGGCCCAGCGCCACCCGTTCTCGGACGCGGGCACGACGAAGTACCCCACGACGGCCGCGAGGCTCCAGCCCACGGCCCAGAACGCCTCGAGCGCGACGACGACCCGGCCCCGGATCCGCGGCGGCGCGAACTCGCTCACGAGCGTCGACGCGACCGGCAGCTCCGCGCCGAGCCCGAGGCCGACGACGAGCCGCAGCACGATCAGCGCGGCGACGGACCCCGCGAGCGCCGACGCGCCCGTCGCGAGCCCGTACACGAGGAGCGTGAGCGCGAACACCGAGCGCCGCCCGACGCGGTCCGCGAGCAGCCCGCCGAGGCTCGCGCCGAGCGCCATCCCGACGAACCCCGCCGACGCGATCCACGACAGCTCCGTCGGCGACGCACCCCACTGCACGGCGAGCTGCGCGAGCACGAACGAGATGAGCCCGACGTCGAGCGCGTCGAGGGCCCACCCGGCGCCCGAGCCGAGCAGGAGGCGCAGGTGCTCGCGCGTGAAGGGCAGGGCGTCGAGACGTTCGGTCCGGGTGGGGGCGGGCGGCGGGGTCATGGGTCTCCTTCCCGGTCGCTTACCTTCCACCGCGGGGCCGACGCGCACAACTCGCCGACCGGGTGCCGAGCCGGGACGCGCACACCGCCCGGGGACTGCCGGGCGGTGCGCGCGTCCGTGCTCAGCCGGGCCCGCGTCGAGTGCCGCTCACTCCGGGGACCAGACCGCGACGAGCGCCTCGGCCTGGCCGCGGAGCCGCTCCAGGGCCTCCGGCGACACCGTGCTGTACCGGCCGGGCGACTCCAGGTGGTCGACGAACCGCCCGAGCTGGCGGACGGCCGCGTCGAGCCGTCCGCGCTCGTGGTGGCGCGCCGCCCTGTCGAGGTCCTGGGTCAGGCGGCGCGAGACCGGGCCGGTGACCTCCCCCGACTCCTGTGCCGCCGCGAGGTCCGCCCGCAGCGCCTCGATGCTCGGGGCCGGGGCCTCGCCCGAGAGCAGCACCGTGCCACCGAGCGGCGGCACGGTGATCGTGAGGCTGCCGTCCACAGGCGTCGCCACGGCGCCGGTGAGCGCGTCGGTGAACGTCTGGTCCCCGTCGCCGGCGGGGATCTCGACGGTCACCTCGTGCGCTTCCGTGTCGTTGTTGTACGCGGTGACGGCCCGCGCGCCCTCGTGCTCGCGCAGGAGCACGACGAGGTGCTCGTCGAGGTGCAGCGGAGCCCCCAGCGACCCGCGACGCAGCACGTCGTGCTCGTTGCGCAGCGCGATGAGCCGCGTGACGTCGTCGAGCAGCTCGGTGTCGGGCTCCCCGCCCTGGTCCGCCCACGGGTAGGTCGCCCGGTTGAACGGGTCCTCGCCGCCGGTGACGCCGACCTCGTCCCCGTAGAACACGGTCGGCGCGCCGGGGAACGTCATCTGGAACAGGACCGCGAGGCGCAGCCGCTGCTTCGCCTCGGCCACCTGCTCCGGCGGCGTGCCCTCTCCGGTGTACCCGAACTGGTGCAGCGCCCGGGCCGAGTCGTGCGTCGAGAGCAGGTTCATCAGGGCGTGGAACGCCTGCGGCGGGTACGCCTCCCGCATCAGCTCGATGTTCTGGTACGCCTCACCGGCGTCCCGGCCGTCGGCGTAGTCGAGCACCGCGTTGCGGAAGATGTAGTTCATCGTCGTGTCGAAGGTGTCCCCGAGGAAGTACTTCGAGGAGTCGAACCAGGTCTCGGCGACGGTCAGCGCCTCCGGGTCCTTCGCCTTGACGGCCGCACGCCACTCACGCCAGAACTGGTCGCTGACCCACGGGGCCACGTCCATGCGCCAGCCGTCGACGCCGCGGTCCTGCCACGTGCTCATGACCGAGTCGGGCGCACCGAACGCGAAGTCCTTGAAGCTGTCGGACTCCGTGAGCTCGGGCAGCGTGCTCACACCGACCCAGCCGGCGTACTGCCGGTCGGGCTCGGTCTCCTCGGGGAAGAACCGGTACCAGTCCGCGTACGGCGACCCGGGGCTGATGGTCTCGCCCTCGAACGCACCGAGGGCGTCGAAGTTGCTGTAGCGGTCGAAGTAGACCGAGTCGCTGCCGGTGTGGTTGAGCGAGGTGTCGAGGATGACGCGCATCCCGCGCTCCTCGGCCTGCTCCGTGAGCCGGGAGACGTCCTCGTTCGTGCCGAAGCCGTCGTCGACGTTCAGGTAGTCCGCCGTGTCGTACTTGTGGTTGCTGCCGGCCTCGAAGATCGGGTTGAGGTACAGCGTGTTGACGCCGAGGTCCTTCAGGTAGTCGAGCTTCTCGATGATCCCCGCGAGGTCGCCGCCGAAGAAGTCGTTGTTGTACTGGTCGTCGTCGGTCGTCGACCCGTCGCTCTCCCCCGGGACCCAGGGCGTGTCGAGCCAGTCCTCGTGCACCTCGACCGGGCCGTCGAGGTACGTGTCCTCGTCCGGACGGGGGTCGTTCGCGGTGTCGCCGTTGCGGAAGCGCTCCGGGAACACGTAGTAGTACACGGCGTCGGCCGCCCAGTCGGGCACGGTGAAGTCCGGGTCGTACGCGGTGTGCCGGTACCGCCGGATCTCCGCGCGGTCCTCCGGGAGGAAGTCGACGCGGCCGACGCCGCCCGAGCCACGCTCGAGCGTCCAGTAGATGGTGTCGGCGTTGTTCTCGTAGACGTACGTCCGCTCGCCGTTGACGAGCTCGACGTAGTAGCCCGAGACGCTCGCCGTGCCGAAGGTGTGCGACGCGGTCCAGCGCTCGACGTCGGCGGCCGGCTCGCGGGTCATCGGGATCCGGACGGGGTCGCGGTACTCGAGGACCTCCTGGTTGCCCTCGAGCACGCGCGTCTCGACGACGAGGGTCGCCGAGTCGAGGCCCGCGGGCGCCTGGATCGCGAACTCGACCGGCGTGCCGGTGGGCTGAGCGCCGAACGGTGCCTTGAACGTGGTGTCCCGCGAGTCGAACCGCACCCCGCGCAGGACGGGATCGGTCACGGGGAGCGGGATCCCGGGGTTGACGAACGTCCGCTCGCCGATCGTCAGGACGGGCCGGGCGTCGTCGCCCTCGAACCCGACCCGGAGCGTGTGCTCGCCGGTGAAGTCGAACGTCAGCGGCTGCACCTCGCCGACGTCCTCGCCGGAGACCAGCGGGAACGGCTCGTCGGCGGTCACGACGTCGTTCTCGGCATCCGGCGCCCCGAACGTCGTGGCGCCGGTGCCGAGGGGGTCGGTGATCGTGAACTCCTGCGTGCCCTCGACGTCGACGTTGAGGTAGTAGGCGTCGCAGGCGTACACGAAGTAGTCGGTCGGTGCGGGCCGACCCCCGTTCAGGCTCCCGGACAGCGCCAGGAGCGCGTCCTCGAGCGGCGGCGCCGGGCACTGCGTGATCGTGAGCGTGGGCGTCTGCGCCGACGCCGACACGTCGAGCACGACCTGCTGGGTGCCGTCGAACGCGAACGTGAGGTTCGGGCCGTGGATCGCCAGCGGGAGCGGCTCGCCGGCCGTGAGCTCGCTGCCGGCGGCGCCACCGCCGAAGTCGGCGTCGGCGGACCACGTCGCGTCCGCGACCTTGAACGAGCTCGTGCCGCTGAGCTCGAGCAGCAGCTCGAACCGGTTGCAGTCGTAGACCATCTCGTACTCCGGCAGCGCGTTCCAGCTGCTGAACCCGCCGCGCAGGTAGATCGAGCGGTCGCCGAAGGGGTTGTCGACGCACACGCCGTCGGCGGCCGAAGCCGGGGCAGGGCGCGCGAGCACCCCGCCGACCACGCTGACGAGCGCCAGCACGACGGCAACAGCCGCCGTCCTGACGCGCAGGGACCTTCGCATCTTCGTCTCCTCACTGGTACCGACCGGTCCGGCGGAGCCGTCGCCGCGGCCAGGAGGCCTCGGACGCGACGCTGCGCCGTGTGCGCGGCCGCAGCCGCGTGGTTCCGTGCTCCCTCCTGCGGGGTGGTACCGCCGCTCAGCCCGGGCGGCGGGTGTCGTCGGACGCGCGCGCCAGCAGCAGCTCCCCGACCGCCGACGCGAGAGCGGCGTCCAGGTCGAGGGCCTGGAGGTGCGAGACCCGGACGGCCAACGGCCGGCTCGACGTCGCGACGTCCATGACCCGCCGCTTCGTCTCGTACGCGATCTGCGCCCGGTCGAGCAGCGTGAACAACCGTCCCGGCACGTCGTTGTCCCGCAGCCGTGGGCGGCCCCCCAGGTCCACCCGCACCGTGGACGTCACGGCGACGTCCGGGGCGGTGACGGACGTCCGGGTGCCGTCGTGGCGGACCGCCGCGTCCACGGGCGCGCCGTCCACCGTCACGGCGGGCTCGACGCGCGGGTCCAGCGCGGGGAAGGTGAGGGTCCAGGTCCTCGTCGCGGGCACGGCGTGCAGCGGGCCCTGCGCCGGGTGGACGACGAGCGAGCCCGTCTCCTGCGTGAACGTCGTCCGCGTGCGGACGAGGTCGCCGGTCGTCGTGTCGTCGTCCTCCAGCAGCTCGAAGGCCCCGTCCGCACCGACCACGACGAGGAGCTCCAGGTGCGCGGGGTTGACCGGGTCGTTGCCGGGCTCGGCGCTCCCGTCGAGCGGGACGACCGCACCGGCGGCCGCGAGGACCGGGACGGTCGTGAGGTCGCGGTGGAGGTGGATCTCGCGACCCCCGTCGTAGACCAGGTCGGTCAGCACGTCGACCCACGTGCCGTCGGGCAGCCACGCCGTGACCCTCCCGAGCCCGGTGCTGCGGTCCGCCGGCGCCGTGACCGCGGCCACGACCAGCTCGGTGCCGAACTCGTACTGCTGGGGCACGCGGTAGGCCTCGTCGGCCCGCGGGTCGCGGTAGTACATGGGCAGCACGAGCGGCAGACCCTGGGCCGCCGCGCGGTGGTTCATCGTGTGCAGGTACGGCACGAGGCGGTGCCGCAGCCGCAGGAACGCGACCATCACCTCCCGGAAGTGCGCGGGGAACGTCCAGGGCTCCTTGGTGAGGAAGGGGTGGCTGCCCGCGTGCAGCCGCATGATCGGCGAGAAGGTGCCGAGCTGCACCCACCGGGTCGCGAGCTCGTCGTCCCGCGCCCCGAAGAAGTGGCCCCCGATGTCGTGGCTCCACCACCCGTAGCCGATGTTCGCGGCCGTCGCGGTGAAGTGCGGCTGGAACGCCAGCGAGTCCCACGAGATGACGGTGTCGCCCGAGAACCCCACGGGGTAGCGGTGGCTCCCCGGACCGGCGTACCGGGAGAACGTCAGCGCCCGGCGGCCGTCGCGGCCGTTGTCCAGGAAGTGGAAGTGGTTGAGCATCCACAGCGGGTCGATCCCGGTGACCCGCGAGTGCGGGCCCGACTGCCAGTCGAGCCACCAGAAGTCGACGCCGTCGGCCTCCAGGCCCCGGTGCAGGACCTCGAAGTAGGCCGTCAGGAACTCCGGGTCGGTGACGTCGAACGCGATCGGCTCCCCAGCGGCCACGTCCCGGCCGAGGGCGGCGGCCATCGCCGGGTACGCCTCCTCGAACGCGCGCACGCCGTCGGCGGGGTGGACGTTGAGCGTGACCCGCAGGCCGTGGTCGTGCAGCCAGGACAGGAACGCCCCCGGGTCGGGGAAGAGGTCGCGGTTCCAGGTGTAGCCGGTCCAGCCGCTGCCGTGCTCCGGGTCGACATCGACGAGGTGCCAGTCCATGTCGACCACGGCCACCGAGAACGGGATGCGCTCGCGCCGGAACCGCGTCATGAGCTCGACGTAGGACTCCGCGGTGTACCGGTGGTAGCGGCTCCACCAGCTGCCGAGCGCGAACCGGGGCAGCACCGGGGCGGGCCCCGACACCGCGTGGAAGGCGCGGAGCGCGTCGGCGTAGTCGTGGCCGTACGCGAACACGTACAGGTCGACCCGGTCCGTGTTGTCGGCCGCGACCCAGCCCTCGTCGTCGAAGAGGAACGAGCCCGAGTCGTCGACCACCGCGAAGCCGGTGCGCGAGACGACACCCGGACCGAGCGGGACGGCCCCGTCGGCCCCGTCGAGCGTCCTCGCCGTCCCGCCCAGGTCCTCCGGCGCCTGCCCGTAGCGCCAGACGGAGTGGTAGCTGCTGATGCCGCCGCGCACCTCGAGGCTCAGGCCGCTGGTCGTGAACGGGCCCTTGTCGTAGGTCAGCCGGAAGCGTGACGTCGTGATCTCGAGGTGCCGGCCCGTGTCCACGACGTGGTGCTCGGGCACGGGGAGCTCCCGGTTCACGGCGAACGTCGACGCCCGGTCCTCGAAGCGGCCGTACGCGGCGTGCTCGAGCCGGACCAGTCCGTCGGTCAGCACCGTGATGCGGTAGCCGTCGCCACGGACGACCGCGGCCGGGTCGGCCACCGGTCGGGACGGGAGCGGGTACGGGAAGCGCATGGTGGGAGGTCCCGTCAGCGCCACGAGCCGGTCGCGGTGCACGCGGTGGTGGTGAGCAGCGCGGCGACGACGCTCGCGACGAGCAGCGGGGTGCGCCGCTCGGAGCGGGTGCGCCGGGTGGTGGTCCGGCTGTGCGGGCGGAGAGTCGGCGTCATCGGGACTCCTGGGTGTGTGCGCGGCCGTGGCGACGGGAGGAGGGGCGGTGCGCGGTGCGCGGGTGGGCTCGGGCCGCGGAGCTCGACGCGTTGCGCATGGTTTCGGAAGCGCTTACGTCGAGCATCGCCGCCCTACCGGCAGGGTGTCAATGGGGGCGTCACGATTCTCGAGACTGCACGACTCGACGCGACACGGGTCTCCACCGCGGTGGACGCAAACGTTTTCGTCCTCGGTATATCGTCGCACCGTGGCGAACAAGGGGACCATGAACATGGCGGACCTGGCCGAGCGGGCAGGGGTCTCGATCGCCACGGTCTCCCGCGCGCTCAGCGGCGCAGCCGGCGTCTCCGACGCGACGCGCGAGCGGATCCGGAGCCTGGCGCAGGACCTGTCGTACACGGTCTCACCCGACGCCGCGCGTCTCGCCCGCGGCTCGAACGGCCGCATCGCCGTCGTGACCCCGGACGTCGCGCACTGGTTCTACGCCTCGATGCTCGACGGCATCGTGACGGCGCTGCACGACTCGGACCTCGACGTCCTCCTCTACGAGGTCCAGGAGGAGCGCGAGCGACGCCGGTTCTTCGACGAGCTCCCCGCCCGCCGGCAGGTGGACGCGCTCGTGCTCATCGCCCTGCCGATCAGCGACGACGAGCGCCGCCGCCTGGACCTCATGGGCGTCCCCGTGGTCATGGCGGGCGGAACCCTCGGGGACCATCCCCACGTCCGGATCGACGACGTGGCCGCGGGACGCCAGGCCGCCGCCCACCTCGTCCTCGCCGGGCACGAGCGGATCGCGATGATCAACGCGACCGGCCACTGGACCCTCGAGTACGCCGCGCCGAGCGAGCGTCTCCACGGCTTCCGCGGTGCGCTCGACGAGGCGGGGCTCGCCCTGCACGACGAGCTCGTGGTGTACGAGCCGTGGGGCAGCACCGGAGGCTCCGACGGCATGAGCCGGCTCCTGAGCGTGTCCCGACCGCCGACCGCCGTCGTCGCCTTCTCCGACGAGATGGCCTTCGGCGCCCTGCGCACGCTGCGTCGCGCCGCCGTCCCCGTCCCGCACGCCGTGGCCGTCGTCGGCATCGACGACCACGCCCTGGCGGACGTGCTCGACCTCACGACGGTCCGCCAACCGGTCGTCGAGCAGGGCAGGGCCGCGGGGCACCTCGTCCAGCAGGTCGTCCAGGAGGGCGGCGCACCCGAGCCGCACGTCACGCTCCCCACCCACCTGATCGTCCGGGCGACGACGGGGCCCCCGCAGCCGCGCGCGCGCCCGGACGCCGCCCCGGCCCCCGGCGCCCGCCGCTGAGCCGACCAGCACGGCGGACGGCGCTCCCCCCACCGGTAACCTCCGACGCGTGGGAGCACCGGAGCACGAGGACGACCACCGCCCCGGCACCGACGCGTCCCACCTCGTCGTGCTCGGCGGCCGGTCCGGCGTGGGCAAGACGACGACCGCGCTCGCGCTGCACGCGCTCCTGCGGGCCGACGACGTCCGGCACGCCGTGGTCGAGGGCGACAACCTCGACCTCGCGTGGCCGCCGCCGTGGGAGCACGGCCTCGACCTGCGCAACCTCGCCGCCGTCTGGGCCAACTACCGCGAGCTCGGCTACCGGCGGCTCGTCTACACGAACACCGTGAGCGTGCTCGCCGCCGGCGCGCTCGCCGCCGCGATGGGCGACTCCCCCGCGGTGACCGCGGTGCTGCTGACCGGCGCGGACGACGTGGTCGACGCCCGGCTCGCGACCCGGGAGACCGGCGCGGAGCTGGCGGCGCACCGCGAGCGCTCGGCCGCCGCCGCGCGCCGCCTCGACGCGGAGGCGCCGGCGGGGACGCACCGGATCGCGACCGAGGGCCTGACGCCCCAGGAGCTCGCCGCGCGCGTGCGGGCGCTCGCCGGGTGGTGACCCGCCGGGCGGTGACGCGCCGCACCGGCTGATCGCACCGGACCAGGACGATCGGGCGCCGGGCCGGGCGGCGGCGGCAGGGTGGGAGTCGGAAGGGAGCACCGTGATCGCCTGGCTCAACCAGCTCGTGGACGTCGTCGAGGAGGACCTCGCGGAGGACCTCGACGTCGTCCGCCTCGCCGCCGCGCTCGGCACGACCGAGTACCACCTGCGCCGCATGTTCTCCGCCCTGGCCGGGATGCCGCTGTCGGAGTACGTGCGACGCCGGCGCATGACCGTCGCCGCGGCGGAGGTCGTCGCGGGGAGCCGGGACCTGCTGGACGTCGCCGTGCGCCACGGGTACGGCTCGACCGAGGCGTTCGGCCGGGCGTTCCGGTCCGTGCACGGCGCCGGCCCCGGCGAGGTCCGGCGCGACGGTGGCCCCCTCCGCACCCAACCCCGCCTCAGGTTCCGCCTGACCGTCGAAGGAGCTCACCCGATGGACGTCCGCCTCGTCTCCCGCCCCGCCTTCCGCCTCGCCGGCCGTGCGGCCCGCGTCCCGCTCGTGCACCACGGGGTCAACCCGGCGATCCAGCGGCACGTGACGTCGCTGGCGCCGGAGGAGCACGCGCGCCTCAAGGCGCTGGGCGACACCGAGCCCCCGGGCCTGCTCGCCGTGAGCAGCGACCTCGACCCCGACCGCCGGGAGGGCAGCGAGCTGACGTACCTGCACGGGGTCGCCGTCACGGACTCGACCGCGGTGCCCGGCGACCTCGACGTGCTCCCGGTCGCGGCGGGCTCGTGGGCCGTGTTCCGCGCGACGGGCCCGTACCCGCAGACCCTGCAGACGCTGTGGGCCGCGACGGCGACCGAGTGGTTCCCGTCGAACCCGTGGCGGCTGCGCGAGGGACCGGAGATCGTCGCGGTGCTCGAGCGCGCGGACGACTTCAGCACCGCGACGGTCGAGCTGTGGCTGCCGGTCGAGGGCGCCTGAGGGCGTCGCGCGCCGGCCCGCGCGCGCCGTCCGGCCTGCGCGCCCCGTCCGGGGGAGCGTCCTACGGCAGCAGGTACTCGACCGTGCGGACCGTGACGGTCGTCGAGGTGGGCCGCCCGTTGCTCGTCCCGTAGACGCCGAGCCACAGCCCGACGAACCCGCCCGTGGCGACCGTGTCGAGCTCCCGGCCGTCGACGACCGCGACCACCTCGCCGTCGCCGTCGCCGCCCGCCCGGGCCGTCGCAGCGGTCAGGGCGTAGTCCTGACCCCGGGCGCGGACCGTGAGGACGAGCGGCTCGTCCGGGCCCGCGGCGAGCGTCACCCGGCCCCGCTCGTGGTCGACGCCACCGCGCCGGTGCACGGCGACGACGTCCCGGACCTGCCCGTCACCCGTCGGCGCCGTCACGTGCAGGCGCACGTGGTCGTCCTCGGACTGACGGATCACGAGCCCGGCCTCCTCGTCCGAGCCCTCGGCCAGGGGTGCGGTCAGGCGGACGCGCAGGTCGACGTCGGCGTGCTGCTGGCGCAGGCCCAGGAACGCGGGAGTGCCGGGCTCGGCGAGGGTCGTCGGGTTCAGGCGGAGCCGCCACGCGTCGCCGTCGGGCGTCGCGACGGTCTCCGCCAGGCCGCGCAGCGAGGTCCACCGCACGTCGTCCGGCCGCACGACCCCCGACGTGGTCCCCTGCGTGACGCCCGGCCGCTGCTCGCCCGCGAAGGGCACGTCGACGGCCGCCGGGACCCGTCCCTCGCCCGGGGCGAACACGGGCCAGCCGTCCTCCCACGCGACCGGTAGCAGGAACGTCTCGCGCCCGAGGTTGTAGTGGTACCCGCCGTAGGGCCGCATGCCGAGCGCGACGGCCCACCAGGAGCCGTCGACCGCCTGCACGAGGTCGGCGTGCCCGACGCCGACGACGTCCGCGCCGCGCCCGAGGTGGCGGTGCGTCAGCACCGGGTTGCCGCGGTACCCCTCGTACGGTCCGGTCGCCGTGTCTGCACGCGCCACGGACTCCGCGTGGTGGAACTCGGTGCCCGCCTCCGCGGCGAGCAGGTAGTACCGGCCGTCGACCGCGTACAGGTGCGGCGCCTCCGCCCACACCGCGTTCTCGAGCGCGCCGTGCCAGATCACGTGCTCGTCGCCGACCAGCCGTCCCGTCGCGGTGTCGAGCTCGCGCACCCACACCTCGGTCTGGTCGTGCCAGAGCGGCTCCGCCGGGTGCCGTGCACCCACACCCGGCCGTCGTCGTCGAACAGGAACGACGGGTCGATCCCCGACTCGTCGAGCCACACCGGGTCCGACCACGGTCCGGCCGGGTCCGTCGCCGTGACGTAGAAGTTGCCGCCGGGGGCACCCTCGGGCTGCCCGACGAGCGTGCAGATCAGCCAGAACGTGCCGTGGTGGTGGCGCAGCGTCGGCGCGAACAGCCCGTGCGACGACCGGACGCCGGTGAGGTCGAGCTGGCCGGGCCGGTGGATCGCGTGCCCGACCGGCTCCCAGCTGACCAGGTCCCGGCTGCGGTGGACCGGCAGGCCCGGGAGGTACTCGAACGTCGAGGTGACGAGGTAGTAGTCCTCCCCGACGCGGCAGATCGAGGGGTCGGGGTAGCACCCCGGCAGGATCGGGTTCCGGGCCGAGCCCATGTGGTGACCTCCGCGGGTGGGTGGACGGCGTCGTCGCGCGACGACGCTAGCCCAGCCCGCGGGGCCCGGACGGGATCCGCCGCGCCGGAGGGTCCACGGCTAGAGCCGGGCGAGCAGCGCCTCCGCGAACCGGTCGGCCGAGCCGGGCGCGAGGTCGAGGAACAGCTCGGGCTCGACGAGCTCGAGCTCGATGAGCAGCGGCGCGTCCTCGGGCCCGACGAGGTCGACCCGCGCGTACAGCAGCGCGTCGGACCCCCCGGGCACGCACGCGAGCGCCGCGTGCGCGACGGCGACCTCGGCGTCCGTCGGAGTGTGCGCCGCGTCGGTCCCGCCGTAGCTCGCCTGCACCCGGAAGTCCCCTGCCGCCGGCGTCTTGCGGACGCCGTGCGAGACGCGCCCGCCGATCACGACGACCGACCGCTCCCCCGTGACGATCTCCGGGAGGTACGGCTGCACGAGCACGTCGCCGGTGGCGGTGAGCGTGCGCAGGTGGTCCGCCGCCTCTGCGGAGCCCGTCGGGAACCGCCCGAGGCCCCACGCGTTCGCGGAGACCGCGGGCTTGAGGATCACCTCGGGGGCGTCGACCGGGGGCACCGCGGCGCCGCTGCCCGCCGGGACGAGCGTCGTCGGCACCGTCGGGACCCCCGCGGCCGCGAGCTCCAGCAGGTAGGACTTGTGCAGGTTCCAGCGGACGACGTCGAGCGGGTTGAGCACCGGGGCGGCGAACGCGCCCAGGACCGCGCGGAACTCCTCGGGGTGCTCCTGGTAGTCCCACGTCGAGCGGATCACGACGACGTCCGCGGGCACGTCCGCGACCGACGGCTCACGCCACGGCGAGACGATCACGGTCGCGCCGCGGGCGCGCAGCGCGGCGACGACGCCCGGGGTCTCGACGTCGTGGCCGTCGGGGTCGTCGAAGGTCAGCAGCAGCACGTGAGGAGGCACCGGGCGATGCTCGCACGCGGCGAGCGCGTCGTGGAGGGCCTGGACGTCCGTGGCGCGCGGACGTCTTCCTCACCGGCGAGGAGTGAGGTGGGCGCTCACCCGAGCCCCGTACGCGTCGCCGACGCGCCCGGTCTCCGGCACGAGTGCGCGCGCACCCGGACGTCGCCTACGCGCCGGGTTCGCCGCCACGCCCGAGGACGTACGGCGCGAGCGCGCCGGGCACCGGGTCGACGCCCGGGCCACCCGCGTCGAGCCAGCCCGCGAGCGCCCCGGTGAGCTCGTCGCCCGCCAGGCGCTCGAACCAGACGGGCCGGCCACCGGCCGCGCGGCGGGCGTCCCCGCTCGGGCGCGCGACGACCACGTCCCCGCGCTCGCACTCGTCGAGGCACTCCGCGAGCGTGAGCTGCGCCGTGCCGCGGGCCGCGAGCGCCCGGAGCCGCGCGAGCTGACCGCCCTCGAGCGCGTCGTCGGCCCCGAGCGTCTCGCCCACGCAGAGGCTGCACGCGGTCAGCCCCGGGACTGCACCCGGGGGCCGCGTCCCGCACGCACGCTCGCTCGTCACGCCGTCGAGGATAGGTCGCGCGGGGCGCCGGGCCGCGCACCCACAAACCCCTCGACCCGGCCCGCCACCCGGTGCCACGCTCGCAGGATGACGGCGTGGTCGGTGGTCGAGGCGGAGCTCCCGGCGAGCATCGAGGACCCGGCGGCCGGCGCCGTCAGGGGGGCGCACCGGCTGAACGCGGAGACGCAGCGCCGGACGTGGGGCCACGAGGACTTCGTCGAACCGCCGCAGCACTGGCTCGGGACGCTGCGGAGCCAGGAGTACACCGACCGCGTCGTCCTCGTCGCGGTCGTGCCCGGCACCACCCCCGTCCGCCCGGGGGACGTCGCGGCGCACGACGTGGTCGGCGCCGCGGTGCTGGAGCTGCCGCGCACGAGCAACCACCACCTCGCCGAGCTCGACGTGTGGGCCGACCCGGACCGCCTCCACCGGGGTGTCGGCTCGGCGCTCGTCGACGCCGCCGAGCGTGTCGCGGCGGAGCGTGGGCGCACGACGGTCCAGGGGATGACGTACCACCGCGGCGAACCCCCCGAGGGGCACCCCGACGCGCTCACCGCGACCTCCGGGAGCGGGCGCCTCGACGCCTCCGTCCCCGGCGTGCGGTTCGCCGCCGGGCGCGGGTACACCCCGGAGCAGGCGGAGCGGTACAGCGTGCTCGACGTCCCCCTCGACGACGCCGCGCTCGCCCGCCACCTCGACGGTGCGGCCGCAGCCGCCGGCCCGGCGTACCGCCTGCACTCGTGGACCGACCGCACGCCCGACGCGTGGCTCGACGACGTCGGCGTGCTGCTCACGCGCATGAGCACCGACGTGCCGCTCGCGGGCCTCGACGTCGAGGAGGACCCCTGGGACGCCGAGCGCGTCCGCTACGGCGAGGACGTCGCCGCGGCGAGCGGCCGGGGGTACGTGGTGACCGTCGCGGAGCACGTGCCGAGCGGACGGCTCGTCGCCCTCACGCGGATCGAGCACCCGGTGGCGCAGCCCGAGTGCGCGTGGCAGGAGGACACGCTCGTGCTCCGGGAGCACCGCGGCCACCGGCTCGGGATGCTCGTGAAGGCCGCCAACCTGCGCCACCTCGCCCGCGAGCGCCCGGCGACCCGGCGCGTGCACACGTGGAACGCCGAGGAGAACGGGCACATGCTGGCGATCAACGTCGCGCTCGGGTTCCGGCCGGCGGGCGTCTACGCGAGCTGGCAACGCCGGCTCTGACGCGGACGCGACGCACCCGGCGCACCCGGCAGCAGCGGTCCGGGTCGGTCCGCCGCCCTCACGCGCCGGCCGGACCGGCGGACGACGAGCGCCGCGCACCCGCGTCGTCCCGTCGCACCCGCAGCGCCGCCGGCGCACCGGCCGGCACCACCGGGCGCCCCGGCGCCACGGGTTCGACGCGCACGTAGCGCTCGCCCTGCGCCGGGCGGGGGTCCACGCCGCCGCGCTCGGGCCACAGCGAGACGGCGCGCTCGGCCTGCGCGGCGATCGTGAGCGACGGGTTGACGCCGAGGTTCGCGGTCACCGCAGCGCCGTCGAGCACGTGCAGCGTGGGGTAGCCGTGCACGCGCTGGTACGGGTCGAGCACGCCGTCGTCGGGGGTCGCGCCGATGGGGCAGCCGCCGAGGAAGTGCGCGGTCATCGGCATCGCGGCGAGGTCCCCGACGCTGCCTCCCGCGACGCCGCCGAGCTCGTCGGCGAGGAGCGTCGCGGTCGTGTGGGCCTGCGGCACCCACGTGGGGTTCGGCTCGCCGCTGCCCTGCCGCGACGTGAGCCGGCGCAGCCCGACCGGCAGCGGGACGCCCAGCAGCCGCGGCGCGAGCGACGTCGTGAGGGAGTTGTCGAGCGACTGCATGACGAGCGCGATCGTGGTGCGCTCGCTCCACCGGTAGGGCGCGAGCGCCCGCACGGTCGTCACCGGGCGCGTCACCAGGCCGCGCGCGAGCGAGCCGAGCCACCCGCCGACCCGCCGCACCGCGGCGCCGCCCGGCACGAGCGCGGTCTGCAGCAGCGCCATCGCGTTCGAACCCCGGCCGTAGCGGACGGCCTCGACGTGCGTGGCGTCGTCGACGAAGAACGACGACGTGATGGCGACGCCGGCCGACAGGTCGCGCGCCGGGTCGACGCGCGGGGCGCTCGCGCCGACGAGGGCCTCCGAGTTGGTGCGCGTGAGCTCGCCGAGGCGCGGTGACAGACCCGGCAGTGCGCCGCTCGCGCGCATCCGGTGCAGCAGCGTCTGCGTGCCGTACGTCCCGGCCGCGAGCACGACGTGGTCGGCGTGCCAGGTCGTGCCGCCGCCCGGCTCGCGTCGTCGGGCACCCGACCCGCCCAGCAGCCGCCCGAGCCGCCCGCCCGTCGGCCGCGCCGTGACCTCCCAGCCGCCGCCCGGACGCGGCGCGAGGCCCGTCACGGTCGTGAGCGGCTCGACGTGCACGCCCGCGCGCTCCGCGAGGTGCAGGTAGTTCTTCGTCAGCGTGTTCTTCGCGCCGACCCGGCATCCCGTCATGCACGAGCCGCACTGCGTGCAGCCCGCGCGCTCGGGGCCGGCACCACCGAAGAACGGGTCGGGCACGCGGACGCCGGGCTCGCCGAACAGCACGCCCACGTCGGTCGGACGCACCGTCGCCTCCCGGCCGAGCCGGGTCGCGACCCGGCGCAGCAGCGCGTCCGCCGGCGTCGTCGCGGGGTTGCGCGTGACCCCGAGCATGCGCGCGGCCTGGTCGTAGTGCGGCGCGAGCTCGTCCTCCCAGTCGGTGATCGACGCCCACTGCGGGTCGTCGTAGAACGCGCGCAGCGGCCGGTACAGCGTCGTGCCGTAGACGAGCGAGCCGCCGCCGACCCCCGCCCCCGCGAGCACGAGCGAGTCGCGCAGCAGGTGGATGCGCTGGATCCCGAAGCAGCCCAGCGCGGGCGCCCACAGGAACGTGCGCAGGTGCCACGACGTGCGGAAGTCCTCGTCGGCGAACCGCCGGCCGGCCTCGAGCACCGCGACGCGGTACCCCTTCTCGGCGAGGCGCAGCGCGGCGACCGAGCCACCGAAGCCGGAGCCCACGACGACGACGTCGTACCGCTGCACCATCCGCGCATCGTGGCATACGCCCGGCGGCGGCCCGTCGCGCGCACCGGTGCACCACCTGGACAGCCGTACGACGTGCGGGGACGCGGTCGCGGACTACCCTGAGCCGTGCCCGACACGTGGTTGGCCCGCGCGACGGGCGAGACGCCGACCGGTGTCCTCGCGCGCTCGTTCGACTGGGCCTCGACGTCGCTCGGCCCCCCGCGGACGTGGCCGCGCGCGCTGCGCGCCGCCGTGAAGATCTGCTTCAGCACCGAGTTCCCCCTCTTCATCGGCTGGGGCCCGGACCTCGTGATGATCTACAACGAGGCCTACAGCCGCATGCTCGGCACGCAGAAGCACCCGGGCGCGATGGGCTCCCCGATGGCCGAGGTCTGGGCCGACGTGTGGGACGACATCGGCCCGCTCGCCGAGAGCGTCGTGCGCACGGGCGAGCCGGTCTACTTCGACGAGATCCGGCTGCTCATGGAGCGGTCCGGCTTCCTCGAGGAGACCGCCTTCACGTTCTCCTACAGCGCGCTGCGCGACGACGACGACGAGATCGCCGGGATGCTCGACATCGCGGTCGAGACGACAGAGAAGGTCGTCGCGAGCCGCCGGTTCGAGACGCTCGGGGCGCTCTCGACGAGCCTGCACCGCGTCAAGCTCGACATCGAGCTGACCGCCAAGGTCGCCGCCGACGTCCTGCGCGGCAGCCCCGACGTCACGCGGGCGGAGGTGCACCTCTGCACACCCGACGGCCTCGTGCCGCTGCTCTCGACGCACTCGCTCGCCGACGGCTCGTCCGCCGCGGCGGGCGGGGTGCCGCCCGAGGTGCTGCGGCGCGTGTGCGACTCGCGGGTCCCGGAGCGGTTCGGCGAGACGCTCGTCGAACCCGTGTCCACGGTGCTCGGGGACGCGCCCACCGGGGTCGTCGCGCTCACCGGCAACCCGCTGCGCCCCGACGACGAGGCGCAGCAGCTGTTCCTGCACCTCGTGGCCGCGTCGCTCGGCAACGCGCTCGCGGCCGCCCTCGCGCACCAGAAGCAGGTCGACGACCTGCAGACCGTCTCCTCCGCGCTGCAGGCAGCGATGCTGCCCGCGGACCCCGGCTCGCCGGGGTGGCACACGCGCTACCGCTCCGCGGACGACCGGCTCGCCGTCGGCGGCGACTGGTACGACGTGGTGCCGCTCGGCGACCGGAGGTTCGGGCTCGTCGTGGGTGACTGCGTGGGGCACGGGCTCGGCGCCGCGGCCGTCATGGGTCAGCTCCGCAGCGCCGCCCGCGCGCTGCTGCTCCAGGACCTCGCGCCCGCGGCCATCCTCGACGGGCTCGACCGGTTCGCGGCCACGCTGCCCGGCGCCGAGTGCGCGAGCGTCGTCTGTGCGGTCGTCGACGAGGAGACCCGGACCGTCACGTACTCGAAGGCCGGGCACCCACCGCCGCTGCTGCTGTCCGGGTCCGGGTCGCGCTGGCTCGACGACGCCACGGGCACGCTGCTCGGGCTGGCCGCGCGCCCGCGCCCGGAGGCCACCACGACGTTCGAGCGCGGCGAGACCCTCGTGCTCTACACCGACGGGCTGGTCGAGCGCCGCGGCGAGGGTCTCGGCGACGGCCTGGAGCGGCTCGCCCGCACCGCGGTCGCGACCCTCGCGCAGCGGCCGGTGCACCAGCTGGGCGACCTCCTCATCGGGACGCTGCTCGAGGAGGGCGCGCGCGACGACGTCGCCCTCGTCGTGTACGAGGCGCGCTGACCGCTGCCGGGCGCAGGACCTCCGCCGCTCGCCGTGCGGGTCCGGGTGGGAGAGCCTGGGAGCATGGACCTGCGCGACCCTGCGACGCCGCTCCCGCCCGAGCCGCCGTCGGTGCGGGCCGCGGCGCAGCTGCTCTCGAGCGCGCTGCGCGGGGACCCCGGCTTCTCCCACGTGCTGCCCGAGCCGAGCGCCCGGCGCCGCGCGCTCGACGCGATCCACCACATCGGCCTGACCGACGGCCTGCGCCACGGGCACGTCCTGGGGGTGCACGACGACGTCGGGGTCGCGGGCGTCGCCGTCTGGTACCCGCCCGGCGCGTACCCGATGACGACCCTGCGCAAGGTGCGGACGCTCGCGCCCCTCGTGCCGGTCGCGCTGCGGCACCCGTGGCGCACGGCCGCGCTGGCCCGGTTCGGGTCGGCGGTCGAGGCGGGCCTGCGCGACGCGGTGCCGCCCGAGGGCGCGTGGTACCTCGAGGTCCTGGGGGTGCGGCCCGACGCGCAGCGCCGCGGTCACGGCCGGCGGCTCGTCGGGCCCGTGCTCGCCGACGCCGACCGGACCGGGACGGCGTGCTACCTCGAGACCTCGCGCGAGGAGAACGTGCGCTATTACGAGGCCTTCGGGTTCCGGGCGGTCGGCGAGGTCACCGTGCTGCGCCCGCACGGGCCCGTCGAGGTGCAGATGCTGCGGGAGCCGCGGGGGCGCTGACGGCGCGACGCCCCCGTTGCCGCGGGCAGTGCGTGCACGCTCAGCCCGTGGGCGCGCCGGCGTGGCGCAGGACGTCCGCGAGCGCGCCGAGCGCCCCGGGCACGACCGCGTAGTACGCCCACACCCCGCGCTTCTCGCGCGTGAGGATGCCCGCCTTGACGAGCGTCGTGAGGTGGTGCGAGACGGTCGGCTGCGCGAGGCCGACGACGTCGTTGAGGTCGCAGGCGCAGACCGCCTCGTCGCTCGACGCGATGTGCGAGAGCAGCTGCAGGCGCGCGGGGTCGGCGAGCGCCTTGAGGACGCGCGCGAGGTTCTCGGCGTCGCCCCGGGCGAGCGTGCCCTCGTCGAGCGGCGTGCAGCAGGCGGTGACGTCGAGGACGGGAAGCAGCGTGGGAGCACTCACAGGTCGATCGTGCCGCAGATATTGACATCTGTCGATCCCTGCGTCACTGTGCAGACATCGACGCATATCGATGCGTTGTCGCTCGGGGGCCAGTCCGGACCCGACCGACCGACCGACCGTGGAGGACGACATGACCGAGAACCTCGTCGAGCAGGTGCGCAGCCGCTACGCGGAGGCGGCGCTCGCCGTGACCCGCAGCACGTCGCCGGGCAGCACCGGGGCAGGCGCGCAGGCCGGCGCGGCGTGCTGCTCCGGGGCCCGGGCCGGTGCGGCCGAGCCCTGCTGCGGGACGGCGGCAGAGCTGACGACCGGGACCTGCTGCTCGACGAGCGGCACGGCGGGGACCGCCGACGCGGGCGCCGCCGACACGCCCACCGGCGGCACCGCGGGCACCGGCCCGGTGACGACGCCCGACGCCGACCCAGGGCTCCCCGGCTCCGCCGCAGCGGCGGCGTGCTGCGGCACCACGCAGGCCCTCGAGACCGGCGACCAGTTCGGCGGCGCGCTCTACGACGCCGACGACGCCGCGGCGCTCCCCGAGGCTGCGTTCCTCGCGTCGCTCGGCTGCGGCAACCCGACCGCCGTCGCGGACCTGCGCGCCGGCGAGCGCGTCCTCGACCTCGGCTCCGGGGGCGGCATCGACGTGCTGCTGTCCGCGCGGCGCGTCGGCCCGACCGGGTTCGCGTACGGCGTCGACATGACGCCCGAGATGCTCGACCTGGCCCGCAGCAACGCCGCGACCGCGGGCGCGACGAACGTCGAGTTCCTCGAGGGCCGCATCGAGGCCGTCCCCCTGCCCGACGCCGCGGTCGACGTCGTGATCTCGAACTGCGTCGTCAACCTGTCCGTCGACAAGCCCGCGGTGCTCTCCGAGGTGTTCCGCGTGCTGGTGCCCGGGGGCCGCGTCGGCATCTCCGACGTCGTGGCCGACGACGACGTGACCCCCGAGCAGCGCGCCGAGCGCGGCAGCTACGTCGGGTGCATCGCCGGGGCCCTCTCGCGCGGGGAGTACCTCGACGGTCTCGCCGCCGCCGGGTTCACCGACGCGAGCGTGACGTTCACGCACGAGGTGGCGCCCGGCCTGCACGGCGCGATCGTGCGGGCGGTCAAGCCGTAGCCGCGCCGACACGCCGGGGGCCGGCGGCACGTGGTGCCGGCGGCGCGTAGGCCCGGTGGCGCACGGGCCGGCGGTGCATGGGCCCGCCGGCCCGGTGGCCCGAACGCGCGGGGACCCGGTCGCGGCGACGCGGGTCAGCAGCCGCCGTCCTCCCGGCACTCGTCGAGCGGCTCGGCTCGCGTCGCGGCGGTGATGGCGCGGGCGGCGGCCGCGAGCTCCGTGAGCTGCTCGGCGCTGAGCACGTCGACCACGAGCCGCCGCACCGCCCGGACGTGGCCGGGGGCGACCTCCTCGAGGCGCGCGAGGCCCGAGTCGGTGAGCCGGGCCTCGGTGTGCCGCCCGGCGCGGTCCGTGCAGCTGCGCCGCTCCACCCAGCCGGCGCGCTCGAGCCGCGTGACGGCGTGCGAGAGCCGGGACAGCGACCCGCGCGCGAGAGCGGCCAGGTCGCTGAGGACCATCGTGCGGGCGGGCGCCTCGGAGAGCGCGGCGAGCACCTGGTACTCGAAGGTGTTGAGCCCGGCGTCGCGCTTGAGCTGCGCGTCGAGGGCGGGCGGCAGGTCCATGAGCAGCCCGAACAGGGCTCGCCACTCGCGCTGCTGCTCGGCGGAGAGCCAGGGGACGTCTGCCTCCGCGACGGGGGCGCGGGGCGCGTCGGCGGTCACAGGAGGATCCTACGCCACGACTTGAACATTCAACTCGTGGCGTCTACGGTGCAACTTGAACGCTCAAGTCCCTTACCGCAAGGAGAATCTCGTGACCGTGCTCCGCGTCGACGCCAGCATCCAGGGCGACCGCTCCGCCAGCAGCGCCCTCGCCGACGTCGTCCTCGACCGGGTCGTCGCCGCCCACCCCCACGCCCCGGTCGTGCGGCGCCACCTCGGCGAGGACCCGCTGCCCGCCGACGCCTGGGCGGCCGCCATCTCCGGCAGCTTCACGCCCGAGGCGGACCGGAGCGACGCGCAGCACGCAGCCGTCGCCCTCGCCCAGGAGGTCGCCGCCGAGCTGCAGGCCGCGACGAGCGCCGTCCTCGCGCTGCCGCTGTACAACTTCGGGGTGTCCCAGCACGCGAAGACCTGGATCGATCTCGCGATCGCCGGCGCACCCCAGGGCACGCGCCTGCTCGACGGGACGCCCACCGTCCTCGTCACCACCCGGGGCGGCGCGTACGGCGCAGGCACCCCGCGCGAGGGCTGGGACCACAACACCGACTACCTGCGCCGCATCCTCGCCGACGTCTGGGGCGCCGACCTCACGGTGGTCGAGCGCGAGTTCACGCTCGTCGGCGTGAACCCCGCCCTCGACGACTTCGCCGAGGTCGCCGCCCACATGCACACCACAGCGCGCGAGGCCGCGGCCCAGGCCGGGACGGAGCTCGCCGCCCGCCGCGCCGCCTGACCGCCAGCGCCCGCACCGGCGCGCAGCCGTCCGGCACCGGGC
>NZ_JBFTER010000037.1:0-40957 GCF_047229345.1 Cellulomonas jepli
GCGCGGGGCCGTCCGCGAAGGCTGCGGGGCGGCCGCTCGTGGTCGTCACGGCGACGGGGCGCGACGCCGACGAGCTCGCCGCCTCGCTGCGCTGCTACCTGCCCGACGACGCGGTCGCGGTGCTGCCCGCGTGGGAGACGCTCCCGCACGAGCGGCTCTCGCCCCGCAGCGACACGGTCGCGCGCCGGCTCGCGGTCTTCCGCCGGCTCGCGCACCCGAGCGACGACGACGGCCTCACGGGCCCGATCCGCGTCCTCGTGGTGCCGGTGCGGGCGCTGCTGCAGCCCGTCGTCGACGGTCTCGGGGAGCTCGAGCCCGTCGCGCTCGCGGTGGGGGACCGGGCGGACCTCGCCGAGCTCGCGGACCGGCTCGTCGGCGCGGCGTACGCGCGCGTCGACATGGTCGAGAAGCGCGGCGAGTTCGCGGTGCGCGGCGGGATCCTCGACGTGTTCCCGCCCACGGAGGACCACCCGCTGCGCATCGAGTTCTGGGGCGAGGACGTCGAGGAGATCCGGTGGTTCTCCGTCGCGGACCAGCGCAGCCTCGAGATCGCCTCGCACGGGCTCTGGGCGCCGCCGTGCCGGGAGATCCTGCTGACGGACGACGTGCGGGGCCGCGCGATCGCGCTGATGGACCGCCTGCCGGGCGCCGCGGAAATGCTCGAGAAGCTCGCGGACGGCATCGCCGTCGAGGGCATGGAGTCCCTCGCGCCGGCGCTCGTCGAGCGGATGGTCCCCGTGCTGGACCTGGTGCCCGACGACGCGCTCCTCGTGCTCGTCGACCCCGAGCGGGTCCGGCGGCGCGCGCACGACCTCGTGGCCACGACCGAGGAGTTCCTCCAGGCGGCGTGGACCTCGGCCGCGGCGGGCGGGGCGACGCCGCTCGACCTGTCCGCGGCGTCGTTCGCCTCGTTCGCCGAGGTGCGGGCGCTCGCGGCGGTGCGCGGGCTCGGCTGGTGGACGCTCAGCCCGTTCACGCTCGACGCCGAGGGGGTCGCGCGCGCCGAGGAGACCGGGAACCGCATCGAGCGGGCGGGCCTCACGGACGACCACGCGACCGGCGACGTGCTGACCGGCGCCGGCGAGACGCTCGTCGTCGCGGCGCGCGACGTCGAGCGGTACCGCGGCGAGGTGGACCGTGCGGTCGCCGACGTGCGCGCGCTCCAGCAGGCCGGCTGGCACCTCGTGCTCGCGACCGAGGGCCACGGCCCCGCGCAGCGGATGACCGAGCAGCTCAAGGCCGCCGACGTGCCCGCGCGGCTCGTGCCGACGATCGCCGAGCCGCCCGAGGGCGGGGTCGTGCTCGTCGTGCCCGCACCCGTCGGCCCCGGGTTCGTCGCCGAGGCGCTGCGGCTCGCGGTGTTCTCCGAGTCGGACCTCACCGGCCGCACCGGCACCTCGACGCGCGACATGCGCAAGATGCCGTCCCGCCGGCGCAACACCGTCGACCCGCTGCAGCTGCGCCCCGGCGACCACGTCGTGCACGAGCAGCACGGGGTCGGGCGCTTCGTCGAGCTCGTGCAGCGCACGATCGGCTCGGGGGCGACGGCCGCGACGCGTGAGTACATGGTCATCGAGTACCAGTCGAGCAAGCGGGGGCAGCCGGGGGACCGGCTGTTCGTGCCGACGGACCAGCTCGACCAGGTGACCAAGTACGTCGGTGGCGAGGCGCCGAGCCTGAACAAGATGGGCGGCGGCGACTGGGCCAAGACCAAGGGCCGTGCGCGCAAGGCCGTCAAGGAGATCGCCGCCGAGCTCATCCGCCTGTACTCGGCGCGCATGGCGACGCCCGGGCACGCGTTCGCGCCGGACACCCCGTGGCAGCGCGAGCTCGAGGACGCGTTCGCGTACGTCGAGACCCCCGACCAGCTCGCCACGATCGACGAGGTCAAGGCCGACATGGAGAAGCCCGTCCCGATGGACCGCCTCGTGTGCGGCGACGTCGGGTACGGCAAGACCGAGATCGCCGTGCGCGCGGCCTTCAAGGCCGTGCAGGACGGCAAGCAGGTCGCGGTGCTCGTGCCGACGACGCTGCTCGTGCAGCAGCACCTCGACACGTTCACCGAGCGGTACTCGGCGTTCCCGGTCGTCGTGAAGGCCCTCTCGCGCTTCCAGACCGCCGCGGAGAGCAAGGCCATCGTCGACGGGCTCGCCGACGGCAGCATCGACGTCGTCATCGGCACGCACCGGCTCATCACGGGGGAGGTCCGGTTCAAGGACCTCGGGCTCGTGATCGTCGACGAGGAGCAGCGGTTCGGCGTCGAGCACAAGGAGACGCTCAAGGCGCTGCGGACCAACGTCGACGTGCTCGCGATGAGCGCGACCCCGATCCCGCGCACGCTCGAGATGGCGGTCACGGGCATCCGCGAGATGTCGACGCTCGCGACGCCGCCCGAGGAGCGCCACCCGGTGCTCACCTTCGTCGGCGGGTACGACGAGAAGCAGATCACCGCGGCGATCCGGCGCGAGCTGCTGCGCGAGGGCCAGGTCTTCTACGTGCACAACCGCGTCGAGTCGATCGAGCGCGTCGCGTCGCGCCTCAACGAGCTCGTGCCGGAGGCCCGGATCGCCGTCGGGCACGGCAAGATGCCCGAGCACCAGCTCGAGCAGGTCATCGTCGACTTCTGGGAGAAGAAGTTCGACGTGCTCGTCTGCACGACGATCGTCGAGACGGGTCTCGACATCTCCAACGCGAACACCCTCATCCTCGAGCGCGCCGACCTGCTCGGGCTCTCGCAGCTCCACCAGCTGCGCGGGCGCGTGGGCCGCGGGCGCGAGCGGGCGTACGCCTACTTCCTGTACCCGCCCGAGCGCCCGCTCACCGAGACCGCGCACGACCGGCTCGCGACCATGGCCGCGAACACCGACCTCGGCGCTGGCATGGCGATCGCGATGAAGGACCTCGAGATCCGCGGTGCGGGCAACCTGCTCGGCGGCGAGCAGTCCGGGCACATCGAGGGCGTGGGCTTCGACCTCTACATCCGCATGGTCGGCGAGGCGGTCGCGGGCTTCCGCGGCGAGGTCGAGGAGGAGCTGCCGGACGTCACGATCGAGCTGCCCGTCGACGCGCACCTGCCGCACGACTACATCGCGCACGAGCGCCTGCGCCTCGAGGCGTACCGCAAGATCGCGGCCGCGGTCGACGAGGCGGCGCTCGCGGAGGTCCGCGCGGAGCTCGTGGACCGCTACGGCCCCGTGCCCGACGCCGTGAACAACCTGTTCGACGTCGCGGCGTTCCGGACCCGGGTGCGGGCGGCCGGGCTGAGCGACGTGACCGCGCAGGGGAAGTTCGTGCGCTTCGCGCCCGTCGAGCTGCCGGAGTCGGCGCAGATGCGGCTCAAGCGGCTCTACCCGGGCACGGTGCTCAAGCCGGCGATCCGCACGATCCTCGTGCCGTTCCCGACGACGGCCCGCATCGGCGGCAAGCCGCTGCACGGCGAGGCGCTGCTCGCGTGGGCGCGCCAGCTCATCGACGCCGTGGTCCTCGGCGACGTGTCCGCAGCGGCCACGGTGGGCACCGGCGCGAGGCGCTGAGGCTCCCCCGATCGCCGGACGCACAACCCGCGGGCGAGGTGCGACGATGACCTGGACACCGGTGTGAAGCCATCGCACCACTGACCGCGCGTGCCTCCGCCGGGGGCGCCGCGGACGACGAGCTGCTCGCCCGGCCACCCAGGTCGCCGTCGCGCGCGGCCTGAGCGCGCGTGAGCGCTCACGCGGGGGCGAGGGGGTGTGCAGGCAGGTGAGCCCGGTCGTGCACATGCTCGTCTACCTGGCCGCCGCGGCGGTCTTCGTCGTGGTCGCGGTCGGCGCGTTCCGGCGCCGCGGCCCGCGCACCGTGACGGCGACGTCGCTCGGGGTGCTGGCCGTCGCCGGCGCGTGGTGGAGCGTCGCGGACGCCGTGAGCGTCGGACCGTTCGACCCGCGCGTGCAGTCCGTCGCCGCGCTCGCGTCGTTCCCCGGCGTCGCCGTCGCCGTCGGGGCGTTCGCGTGCCTCGGCCGCAGCGCGACGGGGACGGGGTGGGCCCCGAGCCGGGCGGTGCTCGCGGGCCTGAGCGTCGAGCCCGTCCTCGTGACCGTGGTCGCCGCGACGAACCCGTGGCACGAGCTCTTCTACTCGGGCCACGAGGCCGCGACGCTCGGCGACCCGATGCTGTGGGAGCGGGCGCCGCTGTTCTGGGTGCACGCGCTGTACTCCTACGTCCTCATCGCGGCGGGCCTCGTGTTCGTCGCGCGCGGCTGGTGGACGGCCCCGCCCGCGTTCCGTCGCCAGCGCTGGCACCTGCTCCTCGCCTCCGTCGTGCCGGTCCTCGTCAACGTCGTCAACCTCACCGGCGCGTTCGGCGACCTGGGCGACCCGACGCCGCTCGGCTTCGCGGTCACCGCGGGAGTCATCGGGAACGCGATGTTCCGGCAGGACTTCATCGCCTTCGCGCCCGTCGCGCGCGACGTGCTCATCGAGCGGATCAGCGACCCCGTGATCGCGCTCAGCCCGGACGGGCGCCTGATCGACGCGAACCCGGCGGCGCTCAAGCTGCTCGTCGCGACCGCCGGCCCGCGGCTCGGCACCACCCAGCTCATCGGGATGCCCGCGCGGGTCGTCATGTCGTGCTGGGGCCTGTTCGACGCCGACGGCCGGCTCGTCGCCGCGGAGGACGAGCCCGCGCACCTCACGCTGCTCGTCGCCGGGACGCCCGTCGACCTCGAGGTGCGCGCGTCGCCGCTCGTCGACGGTCGGGGACGCGAGATCGGCACGGTGCTCGTCGCGCGCGACGTGACCGAGGTCAACGCGCAGCGGGCCCGGCTCGTCGAGCAGCTCGCGACGATCGAGCGGCTCCGCAGCGACCTCGCCGAGCAGGCGGTGCGCGACCCGCTCACCGACCTGCACAACCGGCGTCACCTGATGGAGCGCTTCGGCCCGATGCTCGACGAGGCCGCCGGCTCCGGGGACGCGCTCGCCGTCGTGGTGCTGGACCTCGACCGGTTCAAGCGCGTGAACGACGAGCACGGTCACCTCACGGGGGACGCGGTGCTCATCGCGATGGCGCAGCGGCTGCGCGAGTGCGTGCCCGTGGGCGCGCTCGCGGCGCGCTGGGGCGGCGAGGAGTTCGTCGTCGTCGTGCCGGGGGCGGACCTGACCGAGGGGGCGGTGCTCGCGGAGACGCTGCGGCGCCGGTGCGAGGCGGAGCCGCTCGGCAGCGGCGAACGCGTCGTGCGGTGCACGCTCAGCGCCGGGGTCGCGGCCTACCCGGTCAGCGGCGGGACGGTCACGGACCTGCTCCTGGCCGCCGACCGGGCGCTGTACGAGGCGAAGGACCACGGACGCAACCTCGTCCGGCGCGCACCCCCGCCGGGCGACGGCTCGCGCGCTCCTGCCCGGCCCGTGCGGCTCGACCCGGCGGACGAGGGCGACGAGGCCGACGAGGTCGCCGGGGCCTGAGCAGACCCCCGGACGGACGATCCTGACCGTACGGTCGGCCGACGGCTTGCCTTTCGGGTCCGGCTGCCGATGGGGCAGGTCGACGGGGCCCGCCGGGCCGCGCAGTCCCGGGAAGGTCGGTATGGGTCCGCTCGTCGCGTCCGTGTACGCCGCGTCGGCGATCCTGTGCACCGCCGTCGCGGTCTACGCCTGGCGCAACCGCGTCGGGCGGGTGGTGACGGCGACGTCGCTCGCGGCGGTCGCCGTCGGTGCCGGCTGGTGGTCGGTGGTCGCGGCGCTCCAGGCCGGGGGCGCCTCCGAGGTCGTGACCGCGGTGTCGAGCCTCGCCGTCTACCCGGGCATCGGCTTCCTGGTGCTCGCCTTCACGGTCCTCGCCCGCAGCGTGGCGGTCGGCGACTGGTCGCCGAGCCGGCGGCTGCTCGCGCTCCTCGCGATCGAGCCCGTGCTCGTGACCGCGGTCGCCGCGACGAACCCGTGGCACCGCCTGCTCTACCACGGGCCCGGCGCGCACGAGCTCGCGACGCCGCTGCTCTGGGAGCACGGGCCGGCGTTCTGGGTGCACACCGCGTACAGCTACGGGCTGCTGCTGGCGGGCACGGTCACGCTCGCGGTCGGCTGGTGGAAGGCGCCGCAGGTCTTCCGCCGCCAGTACCTCAGCGTTCTGCTCGCGTCGCTCGTGCCGATGGCCGTGAACGTGCTGAGCGTCGTCGGCGCCCTCCCGGGCCTCACGCAGCCGACCCCCCTCGGGTTCGCCGCGACCGGCGCGATCATGGCCTGGGCGATCTTCCGGCAGGACCTCATCGCGTTCGCCCCGGTGGCGCGCGCCCTGGTGGTGGACCGCATCGGCGAGTACGTCATCGTCATCAGCCCGGACGGACGCATCCTCGACGTCAACCCGGCGGCGGACCGGTTCGTGCGGTCGATGAACCCCGGCGGCCCGGCGACGCTGCTCGGGTCGTCCGCCTCGTCGGCGCTCGGGGGCTTCGACGTGAGCGACCTGCTCTCCGGCGGCGGGGACGTGAACCGCGTCGTCCAGGGCCACGACCGGACGGTCGAGCTCCAGCTCAGCTCCTCGCGGCTCGTGGACAACCGCGGGGTGGACCTCGGGGTGGTGCTCGTGGGGCGGGACGTCACGGAGGCCAACGAGCAGCGCCGCGAGCTCGCGGCGGCGAACGAGCGCCTGGGGGAGCAGCTCCGCACGATCGAGGTGCTCCGCGCCGACCTCGCCGAGCAGGCGTCGCGCGACCCGCTGACGGGGCTGCTGAACCGCCGCCGCCTCATGGTCGGCCTCGCCGACGCGATGGCCGCGTCGCACGCGCACGGCGCACCGGTCGCGGTGCTCATGGTCGACGTCGACCACTTCAAGCAGGTCAACGACCGGTGGGGCCACCGTGCGGGCGACGAGGTGCTGGTGTCCCTGGCGCGGCTGCTGTGCGAGGTCACGCCCGAGGACGCCCTCGTCGGGCGCTGGGGCGGCGAGGAGTTCCTCGTCGTGCTGCCCGGCGCCGGCACCGCGGCCGCGGCGGCCGTCGCCGAGACGGTCCGCGCGCGGTGCGCCGAGCCGCCCGCGTGCGCGGCGGACGGTGCCGCCCGCGCGCGCACGGTCAGCATCGGCGTCGCGGCGACCCGGTCCCCGACCGCGGCTCCCGACATGCTCGTCGACGCGGCGGACTCCGCCCTCTACGACGCCAAGCACGGCGGCCGGGACTGCGTGCGCGTGCACCCGGGCCTCGCTGCCGACGAGCGGCGGGCGGCGTCGGCCCGGACGTGAGCCGTACGCCTACGATGGGCCCCGATCCACGAGCGACGACGCGGGAGGTCCCAGGGTGACGACGGTGACGACGGTTCCGGACGAGCACGCAGGCCGGCGGCCCGGCACCCGCCGGCGTGCACGGCTGCGCACGGGCGCGGTCCTGGGGCTCGTGGCCGCGGCTGCCCTCACGGGGTGCGCCGGGCAGCCGGGGGCCGCGGCGGTCGTCGACGGCCGCGTGATCCCGGTCGAGGACGTGCACACCGCCGTCGAGCAGCTCGCGCCGTTCTTCGAGGGCGCGACGTCCCAGAACGTGCTCGCGGTGCTCGTCCAGGAGCCGACGATCCGCGCGTTCGCGCAGGAGCACGGCGTCGCGGTGTCCGACCAGGCGGCGCGCGCGCAGCTCACCGACGCGGCGGCCCAGCTCGAGGTGGCGACCACGGAGGAGTTCGGTGAACCGGCGGTCGCCGTCTCGCGGTACCTGCTCGTCTGGGAGCAGCTCACGGCGCTCCCCGACGCGCAGACGCTCGTCCCCGACCTGCAGCTCGAGCTCGGCGAGCTCGACGTCGAGGTCAGCCCGCGGTTCGGGGCCGTCGACGAGAGCAACGAGCTCGTCGCGGTCGAGCGGCCGTGGCTCGTGACGAGCGACGACGAGACCGCGGTCGAGTGACCGCCGCGGGCGCGGACCGGACCGGGGACGGGGTGCGCGAGCTCGTCGCGACGATGGACCGCCTCCGGTCGCCGGGCGGGTGCCCGTGGGACGCGCAGCAGACCCACGCGAGCCTCGTGCCGTACGCCCTCGAGGAGGCCTACGAGGTCGCCGAGGCGGTCGAGGCCGGCGACCGCGCGGACCTGCGCGAGGAGCTCGGCGACCTGCTGCTCCAGGTCGTCTTCCACGCGCGCCTCGCGCAGGAGCACCCGACCGAGCCGTTCGACCTGGACGACGTCGCGCGCGGGATCACCGCGAAGCTCGTCCGGCGGCACCCGCACGTGTTCGGGACCGACGGCGCGGGTGCGACGGTGCCCGACGCCGGGACGGCGCCGGCCGGCGAGGGAGCAGTGGCCGACGACGGAGCCGGCGCGGCCGCGGGGACCGGCGACCTGCACGTGCAGTGGGACCGGATCAAGCAGGCGGAGAAGCAGCGGTCGTCGGTGCTCGAGGGCGTCCCGCTCGCGCTCGGTGCGCTCGCCCGGGGACAGAAGGTGCTCGGCCGGGCCCGCCGCGCGGGCCTCGAGCTCGGGGGTGCGGCGGCCACCGGCTGGCGCGCCGAGGCCCAGGTCACGTCGCCCGCGGACCCTGCCTCCGCCGGCTGGCAGGAGGCCGAGGTGGGGCGACGGCTGCTCGAGCTCGTCGCGACCGCCGACGAGCTCGGCGTCGACGCGGAGTCGGCGCTGCGCGCGGCGGTGCGGGCGGTCGAGCAGCAGGTGCAGCAGATCGAGCGCTCTTCCGCCGAGCAGTAGGAAGACGCTTTCCCAGGACGGAGGTCCGGGGTCGCGCGACGCGCAGCACGCCACGATGTCACCGTAGGGGGACGGCAGCCGGGCCGTCGGCGCACAGGTGCGCGGCCCGCACGGTTGAGAGCGAGGGCGCATGACGACGGCACTGACGGTGGCGGCGCTCGTGGAGCGCGCGGCGGGGGAGCAACGCGTCGCACTCGTCCCCGAGGTCGTGACCCGGCTCGTCGCGGACGGCTACGAGGTCCTCCTCGAGTCCGGCGCGGGCGCGCGGGCGTTCCACCCCGACGACGCGTACGTCGCCGCGGGTGCCAAGGTCGACGCGCTCGACGCCGTGCTCGCCGCGGCCGACGTCGTCCTCGCGGCACGCCGTCCCGAGCCGGCGGTGCTCGACCGGCTGCGACGCGGGCAGGTGCTGATCGGGCTGCTCGACGCCCGCGGCGAGGCGCGTGCCGGGCTCGACGCGCTGGCCGCGCGCGGGGTCGTCGTGCTCTCGCTCGACCTGCTCCCGCGGACGCTCTCGCGGGCGCAGACCATGGACGCGCTCAGCTCGCAGGCGTCGGTCGCGGGCTACCGCGCGGCGCTCGTCGCCGCCGAGGCGTTCGGCCGGTACCTGCCGATGATGATCACGGCCGCCGGGACCGCGCGGCCCGCGACGGTCCTCGTGCTCGGCGCCGGCGTGGCCGGCCTGCAGGCGATCGGGACGGCGCGCCGCCTCGGTGCGCAGGTCAGCGGCTACGACGTGCGGCCCGCGGCCCGCGAGGAGGTCACGTCGCTCGGGGCCGGCTTCCTGCGCACCTCCGTGACGGCCGGTGCGGGCGAGGGGGGTTACGCCCGCGCGCTGACCCCCGAGGAGCAGGCGCTCCAACAGGCCGAGCTCGGCCAGCAGATCCGCACGTTCGACGTGGTGATCACGACGGCGCAGGTGCCCGGCGGGCGCCCGCCCGTGCTCGTCACCGCCGAGACGCTCGCGGCCATGAGGCCCGGCTCGGTCGTCGTCGACCTCGCGTCGGGGCCGCTCGGCGGCAACGTCGACGGCTCTGTGCCCGGGCAGCGGGTCCTGACCGACGGCGGGGTCACCGTGATCGGGGCGGGCGACCTGCCCGCGCAGATGCCGACCGGCGCGTCCGCGGCGTACGCGCGCAACGTCACCGCGCTGCTCGCCGCGGTGGTGCGGGACGGCGCGCTCGCGCTCGACGCGCAGGACGAGGTCGTGGGCGCCGTCTGGGTCCGGCCCGCGGAGCCCGTCGACGTCCCGGCCGCGACGCAGACCCCCGTCCCGACCTCCACCGACGCGCCGGCGGACGCCCCCGCGACCCTCCCGGAAGGGGAGTGAGATGAGCGCCGAGCTGCTCAGCAACCTGGCCCTGTTCGTCCTCGCGCTGCTCGTCGGCTTCGAGGTCATCAGCAAGATCCCCGCGACGCTGCACACGCCGATGATGTCCGGCGCGAACTCCATCCACGGCGTCGTGCTCGTCGGGGCGATCCTCGTCGCGGCCGTCGCCGACGACCCGCTCGCATACGTCCTGACGTTCGTCGCCGCTGCGTTCGCCGCGATGAACGTGGTCGGCGGGTACGTCGTGACCGACCGGATGCTCGAGATGTTCAGGGCCCGCCCCAGGCCGGCCCCCGCTGCGGCGGACGCCGCCTCGACCGAGGACGGAGCGGCGCGATGAGCGGCGAGGCCCTTCCCCTGCTGGACACGGTCGTGCGGGTCGTCTACCTGGGCGCGGCCGTGACGTTCGTGCTCGGCCTGCACCTCATGCGCTCCCCGGCGACGGCGCGGCGCGGCAACCTGCTCTCGGCGTCGGGCATGGCTGCGGCCGTGCTCGCGACCGTCGTCCTGCTGCTCGCGGGCGACGGTGAGCACGGCGGGGTCGTCCCGCTCGCCGGTGCGGCGCTGCTGGCCGGGGCGGTCGTCGGCTCGCTCGCCGGGCTCGTGGGCGCCCGCCGCGTGCAGATGACCGCGATGCCGCAGCTCGTCTCGGTGTTCAACGCGGTCGGTGGCGGGGCCGCGGCGGTCGTCGCGATCGTCGACTTCCAGCGGCTGCACGGCGACGGCGCGCTGACCGCGGGCGTCTCGGTGCCGGTCGTGCTCGACGTGCTCATCGGCGCGGTGACGTTCTCCGGGTCGCTCGTCGCGGCCGGGAAGCTCCAGGGCTGGGTCTCCGGTGCGCCCGTCGCGTTCCCCGGCTCCCGGCTCGCGAGCGTCGCGTCGGCCGCCGTGGCCGTCGTCGGCGGCGTCATGGTCGTCGTGAGCCCCAGCGCGTGGCTGCTGTGGGTCGTCGTGCTCGCGGCGCTCGCCTTCGGGGTGCTCATGGTGCTGCCGATCGGCGGCGCGGACATGCCCGTCGTCGTCTCGCTGCTCAACGCGTTCACGGGGCTCGCCGTCGCGATGGCGGGCTTCGTGGTCGACAACCAGATCATGATCATCGCCGGTGCCCTGGTCGGGGCGAGCGGCGCGATCCTCACGCAGCAGATGGCCGAGGCGATGAACCGCTCGGTGCTCTCGATCATGGTCGGCGGGTTCGGCACGGGGGACGCGGTCGCGGGCGGCGACGCGGCGGCCGGGCCGGAGGGCCTCGAGGTCCGACGGGTCGGCGCCGAGGACGTCGCGATCCAGCTCGCGTACGCGCGCAAGGTCATCATCGTCCCGGGCTACGGCCTCGCCGCCGCCCAGGCCCAGCGCGAGTGCGGCGAGCTCGGCCAGCTCCTCACCGACCGCGGCATCACCGTGTACTACGCGGTGCACCCGGTCGCGGGGCGCATGCCCGGGCACATGAACGTGCTGCTCGCGGAGGCCGACGTGCCCTACCCTCAGCTGCTCGAGATGGACGAGGTCAACCCGGAGTTCGAGACCGCCGACGTCGCGCTCGTCGTGGGCGCGAACGACGTCACCAACCCGGCGGCGCGCCGGCCGGGCAACGCCATCTCGGGGATGCCGATCCTCGACGTCGACCACGCCCGCTCGATCGTCGTGATCAAGCGCTCGCTCGGGCACGGGTACGCGGGGCTCGACAACGAGCTCTACGGCGACCCGAAGACCAGCATGCTGCTCGCGGACGCCAAGAAGGGCCTCGCGCAGGTTCTCGCGGGGGTCAAGTCGTACGTCGGCTGACCCGGTGGGTGTCCACCTGTCAAAGGTCCCACCACGGGCCCGTCAGGACGGCACTAGGCTGAGGGAGCAAACCCACCCGTCTGTCGAAGGAGCACCCATGGCCAGCATCGAGGCCGTCGGCGCCCGCGAGATCCTGGATTCTCGCGGCAACCCCACTGTCGAGGTCGAGGTCGCTCTCGACGACGGCACCATCGCCCGCGCTGCCGTGCCCTCGGGTGCGTCCACCGGGGCGTTCGAGGCCGTCGAGCGCCGTGACGGCGTCAAGGACCGCTACCTGGGCAAGGGTGTCGAGGACGCGGTCAACGCCGTGATCGACGACATCGCGCCCGAGCTCATCGGCTTCGAGGCCACCGAGCAGCGTCTCGTCGACCAGGCCCTCATCGACCTGGACGGCACGCCCAACAAGGGCAAGCTCGGCGCCAACGCGATCCTCGGCGTCTCGCTCGCGGTCGCCAAGGCCGCGGCCGACTCGGTCGACCTGCCGCTCTTCCGCTACGTCGGCGGCCCGAACGCGCACGTCCTGCCGGTCCCGATGATGAACATCCTCAACGGTGGGTCGCACGCCGACTCCAACGTCGACATCCAGGAGTTCATGGTCGCGCCCATCGGCCAGGGCACGTTCCGTGAGGCGCTGCGCACCGGCACGGAGATCTACCACTCGCTCAAGTCGGTGCTCAAGAGCGAGGGCCTCGCGACGGGCCTCGGCGACGAGGGCGGCTTCGCGCCGAACCTGTCGAGCAACCGCGCGGCGCTCGACCTGATCATCACGGCCATCGAGAAGGCCGGCTTCGTCCCGGGCAAGGACGTCGGCCTCGCGCTCGACGTCGCCGCGACCGAGTTCTTCAAGGACGGCGCCTACCAGTTCGAGGGCAAGGCGACCGGCACCGACGAGATCATCGCGTACTACAAGCAGCTCGTCTCGGACTACCCGCTGGTCTCGATCGAGGACCCGCTGTCCGAGGACGAGTGGGACGCCTGGGCGCAGCTCATGCGCGAGGTCGGCGACAAGGTGCAGATCGTCGGCGACGACCTGTTCGTCACCAACCCGACGCGTCTGGCCAAGGGCATCGAGCTCCGCTCGGCGAACTCGCTGCTGGTCAAGCTCAACCAGATCGGCACGCTCACGGAGACGCTCGACGCCGTGACGCTCGCGCAGCGCAACGGCTTCACGACGATGACCTCGCACCGCTCCGGCGAGACCGAGGACACCACGATCGCCGACCTGTCCGTCGCGACGAACGCCGGCCAGATCAAGACGGGCGCCCCGGCGCGCGGCGAGCGGATCAACAAGTACAACCAGCTGCTCCGCATCGAGGAGGAGCTGGACGACGCCGGCCGCTACGCCGGCGCGAGCGCGTTCCCGCGCTGGAAGCAGGCCTGAGCCCTGCGCCTGAGGCGCCGGAGCGCGTGAGCGCCTGACGCCGCGGCACCCGGAGGCCGGCGACCCACGTGGTCGCCGGCCTCCGGCGTGCCCGGACCTGGGGTGCCCGGACCTGGCGTGCCCGGACCCGGCGCGTCCGGCGCCGGCCCGGCTCCCACGGACGGGTGACGGACACGGCGAGCGGCCCGCCTGCGGTGCGTGCGGCCCGCCCCGGGGCACAATCGACGCATGTCCCCGCGCCGCCCTGCCTCGCCGAGCCCGGGCAAGGGCGCCGGTCCGCGGGCGGGGGGAGCCGCGTCCCGCCCGAGCGGCTCGCGCACCGGGGCGAACCGCGTCGTGAGCGGACGCCCGCCCGTGCCCCGGACCGGGGCGACGCCGGTCGCGCCGCGTGCCGCGACCCGCCCGTCCTCCGCGCGTCCCGCGTCGCGCGGTGCGTCGACGCCGCCCCGCGGGGTGCCCCGCACCGAGAGCGTCCAGGTGCGCGTCCCGCGCCTGTTCACGGTGCGCGTCATGGTGCTGGGCGTCGTGAGCCTGCTCGCGTTCGTCCTCGTGTTCCCGACCCTGCGCTCCTACCTCGCGCAGCGCGTCGAGCTCGAGCAGCTGCACCTCAAGGTCGCCGAGGCGCGGCAGCGCAACGAGGACCTCGAGGCCGACCTCGCGCGGTGGGACGACGACCAGTACGTGATCGCCCAGGCGCGCGACCGGCTCGCGTTCGTGCTGCCCGGCGAGACGGCCTACCGCGTGCGCGACCCGGAGGTCGTGCCCGAGCCGACGGCCCCGGAGATCGCGGCCCAGGGCAGCGGGCCGGTGCTGGGCGACGACTCGACGCAGCCCTGGTACTCGGTGGTCTGGGACTCGGTGCGGATCGCCGGCGAGGCCGCGCTCGAGCCGGAGGCGGACGGGACGCAGCCCGCGCCGGGGGACAATGAGCAGGCGCCGGCCGGTGACGAGCCGGCCCCGACCCCCTGACCACCGACCCTCGCCGCGTGCGGGGGCGAGCCCGAACGGACGTCCCGTGAGCGAGAACCCCGTCGTCGGCACCGTCGACCCGAGCGACGTCCCGCCCCCCGTCGCGGAGGTCCCGCGTGCGCGCACCGGCGCGCCCGAGGTGTCCGAGGCCGACGTCGCGGTGCTCGCCGAGCAGCTCGGCCGCCCGCCGCGCGGGGTCGTCGGCATCGCCGCGCGCTGCGTGTGCGGGCGCCCGCTCGTCGTGCGGACCGCGCCGCGCCTCGACGACGGCACGCCGTTCCCGACGACGTACTACCTGACGTGCCCGCCCGCGGTCGCGGCGGTGTCGACGCTCGAGGCGAGCGGCCTGATGAAGGAGCTGACGGCGCGCCTCGCGGAGGACGACGTGCTCGCGCGCGCCTACCGCGGCGCGCACGAGGCCTACCTGCGCGACCGGGAGGCGCTCGGCGAGGTCCCCGAGATCGCGGGCGTCTCCGCGGGTGGCATGCCGACCCGCGTGAAGTGCCTGCACGTCCTCGTCGGGCACGCGCTGGCGGCCGGCCCGGGGGTCAACCCGGTGGGCGACGAGGTGCTCGTGCTGCTGCGCGACGCGTGGCGCCCGGACCGCTGCACCTGCTGAGCGGGCGCGGCGCTCGGCGGCGCCGGGTGCGAGGATGCCGCCATGACGCGTGTGGCTGCCATCGACTGCGGGACCAACTCGATCCGACTGCTCGTCGCGGACGTCGACGTCGAGGCGGGGACCCTCGTGGACCTCGACCGCCGCATGGAGGTCGTCCGCCTCGGGCAGGGCGTCGACCGCACGGGCCGGATCGCCCCTGAGGCGCTCGCCCGCACGCTCGACGCCGCCCGGCGCTACGGCGCGGTGTGCGACGAGCTCGGGGTCGAGCGGATCCGCTTCGTGGCGACGTCGGCCTCGCGGGACGCGGAGAACCGTGCGGACTTCGTGGACGGCGTGCGCGACGCGCTGGGCGTCGAGCCGGAGGTCGTCGAGGGCGAGGAGGAGGCGGCCCTGTCGTTCCGCGGTGCGACGGGGGTGCTCGCGGGCCGGCACCCGGGGCCGTTCCTCGTCGTCGACCTCGGCGGCGGCTCGACCGAGCTCGTGCTCGGCACGGGTGCGCCGGAGGCCGCCTACTCGATGGACGTGGGCTGCGTCCGGCTGACCGAGCGCCACCTGCTCGGCGACCCCCCGACGGACGCCCAGGTCGCGGCGGCGCGGGCCGACGTCGCGGCCGCGCTCGACGTCGCGGCGGGTGTCGTGCCGCTCGGCAAGGCCGTGACCCTCGTCGGCCTGGCCGGCTCGGTGACGACGGTGACCGCGCACGCGCTCGGCCTGCCCGCGTACGACCCGGCACGGATCGACGGGTCGGTCCTGCCGGTCGAGCAGGTCCTCGCGGCGTGCGACGACCTGCTCGCGCGCGACCGGGCGTCGCGCGCGGCGCTCGGCTTCATGCACCCGGGGCGGGTCGACGTGATCGGCGCCGGTGCGCTCGTGTGGCACGACGTGGTCGCCCGTGTGCGCGACGACGTGGTGGCGGCCGGGGGAGAGCTCACGCACGTCGTGACCTCCGAGCACGACATCCTCGACGGCATCGCCTGGAGCGCCGCCGAGCGCTGAGCCGCGCGGGCCGGTCCGCCCGGGAGGCGCGACCGGCCCGGCCCGGGTCCCGGTCCTGTCCCGACACGCCCGAGGTATCACGTCGTGGCCAGTACCGCGCACTCTGGAGTAGTGTGCCGACTGCGGGAGCGGAGGAACGCCCGCCTCGCGACCGGGGAGGACGGCGATGGACACGACACAGCTGCTCAAGGGGGTCCTCGACGTCGCCGTGCTCGCCGTGGTCGCCGAGGAGGACGGCTACGGGTACGACGTCGTCCGCCGGCTGCGCGCCGCGGGGCTCGAGGAGGTCGGCGACGCCTCGGTGTACGGGACGCTGCGCCGGCTCTACTCGTCGGGCGCGCTGACGTCCTACGTCGTGCCGAGCGACGAGGGCCCGCACCGCAAGTACTACGGCATCAACGCCCAGGGCCGGGCGATGCTCGACGCGCAGCGCAAGGACTGGCACGAGTTCGCGCGGACGATGTCGCGCCTGCTCACGACGGAGGGTGTGCGATGAGCACCAGCACGGGGACCCACGCGGCCGACGTGGCGGGCTACGCGGCGGCGGTGCGCCGCCACCTCGCGGGCCTCTCGTCCGAGCAGGTCGAGGACCTGACCGACGGCCTCGAGGCGGACCTCGCCGACGCGCTCGCCGACCACGACGCGCACGGAGCCGGGGTCGGGGCCGCCGAGCACGACCTCGTCGCGCGGTTCGGCGACCCGCGGGCGTACGCCGCCGAGCTGCGCACGTCCGCAGGACTGCCCGAGCCGGGCGCGCCGGTCGGTGCCGTGCGCCAGGCGCTCGAGGGCCCCGGGCGGTTCGCGCGCGAGCAGGCCGACCGTGCGCTCGCGGTGCTGCGCCCGCAGCCGTGGTGGGACCCGTTCGACGAGTTCGCCCGCAGCGTGCGGCCGCTCGCGTGGTTCGCCCGCGCCTGGGTGCTCTACCAGGTGCTGCGCGGGATCCTCACCGGGTCGGAGCTCGTGTGGATGCCGCGGTCGTTCGGCGGCTGGGTCGCGCTCGCCGCCCTGACCGTCGTGAGCGTGCAGTGGGGGCGGGGGCTGTGGCAGCCCGGTGCGACGGGCCGGTGGGTCCGCGGGGCGGCGACGGTCGTCGCCGTGCTCGCCGTCCTCCCGGTGGTCGGCACCGTGAGCGCGGACACCGAGCGCGTCCACGTCGTCTACGAGACGCAGACGCTGCCGGGTGCGACCGTGCCGCAGGACGGCGTCGTGGTCGACGGCATGCCGGTCAGCAACCTCTTCGTCTACGACGCGCAGGGCAACCCGCTCCGCGACGTCCAGGTCTACGACGACCGCGGCCGGGCGGTGCGCACCACCTTCGACGACGGCCAGTCCGAGTGGGCGCTGCCCGGCGTGCGCGAGCCGTGGTCGTTCGTGCCGGTCCCGGACGTCGACGGGCGCCAGCGCTGGAACGTCTACCCGCTCACCGGGGCTCCGATCAGCGAGTTCGAGTGGGACGACGACGAGGGGCACGTGCTCGTCGGTGGGAGCCGCACCCCGCCGCTGCCCTTCGCCAAGGCGCCGTCCCTCGTGCTGCCCGGCACCGGTGACGTCGCCCCGGACACCGCGGCGCGGTCGACCCCGGAGCCGTCGCCGCCGACGACGCCCGGCACCGGCACGGGGGACGACGTGGCCGAGGCGCCCGCCGGGACCGCGGCCGACCCCACCCTCGCGACGGAGCGCCCGCAGCCCTGACGCAGGGCTCGGTCGCCCGCCGGGGCCTCGACGCGCGGTGACGCGCCCGCTCGGCGAACGTCCGGAGCGGTCGCGCGCGAGGGGCGCTGTGCCCAGGATCACGGGCCGCGCGCTCGCTGACGCCAACGGGCGGCGTTACCGTGATTCCATGTCTCACGATGCGTCGACCACGGTGGACAGCGGGCCTCGCACAGGCCCCGACAGCGCCCACACGGGGCAGCGCGGGAAGCCTCGCAAGGTCCCCCGCGTCGTCGTCCTCGGCGGCGGCACCGTCGGTCTGTACGCGGCCCGCCGGCTGCGCAAGCGGCTCGGCAAGCGTGAGGCGGCCATCGTCGTCGTCGACCCGCGCCCCTACATGACGTACGCGCCGTTCCTGCCCGAGGCCGCGGCCGGCAGCATCGACCCGCGCAACGTCGTCGCACCGCACCGCCGCGCGTTCAAGCACGTCGACGTGCTGCAGGGCAAGGTCACCGAGATCCGGCACGCGGACCGCACCGTGCAGATCACCCCTGCCGAGGGCGACTCGTACTGGATCACGTACGACCACCTCGTCGTCGGCCTCGGCTCGGTCGCCCGCACGCTGCCCATCCCCGGGCTCGCGGACATGGCCATCGGCTTCAAGAACGTCGAGGAGGCCATCGCGGTCCGCAACCACGTGCTCGGGCGCATCGACCTCGCGTCGAGCACCTGGGACCCGGACCTGCGCAAGAAGATGCTGACGTTCACGTTCGTCGGCGGCGGCTTCGCCGGGGTCGAGGCGCTCGCCGAGGTCGAGGACATGGCCCGTGCGGCCGTCCGGTACTACGGCGCGATCGAGCAGGAGGAGCTGCGGTTCGTGCTCGTCGAGGGCTCGCCGCGCATCCTCCCCGAGGTCAGCGAGGAGCTGGGCGGCTACACGCTCGAGCAGCTCCGCAAGCGCGACATCGAGATCCACCTCTCGACGTTCCTCAGCTCGTGCGTCGACGGCCACGTCGTGCTCTCGAGCGGTGTCGAGTTCGACTCCGAGACCATCGTGTGGACCGCGGGCGTCAAGGCCAACCCGGTGCTGCAGAACTCGGACCTCCCGCTGGACAAAATGGGCCGCGTCATCTGCCTGCCGACGCTCCAGGTGGCCGACGAGGACGGCAACGTGGTCGCCGACGCGTACGCCGCGGGCGACTGCGCCGCGGTGCCCGACCTGTACAACCCCGGCAAGTTCTGCCCGCCGAACGCCCAGCACGCGCTGCGCGAGGGCAACCACCTCGGTGACAACCTCGCGCGCGTCCTCAACTCGGCGCCCGTCACCGAGTACAAGCACCGCAACGTCGGCGCCGTCGCGTCGCTCGGCATGTACAAGGGCGTCGCGCAGATGTTCGGCCGGATCAAGGTCCGCGGCTTCCCGGCGTGGGTCCTGCACCGCACGTACCACGTGTTCGCGATGCCGACGGTGAACCGGAAGATCCGCATCATGGCCGGGTGGACCGGCTCGCTGCTGCTGCGCCGCGAGGTCGTCGCGCTCGGCGCGCTGCAGGACCCGCGCGCGGAGTTCAAGGCCGCCGCCGCCCCGCCGAAGCCCAAGGCGGGCGGGGTCGAGGCCGACAACGCCGCGACGAAGCGGGAGTCCTCGCCCGAGCACGCGGCCGACACCGGTGGTCCCGACGCCGCCGCGGTGACGTCGCACGGCCGCGCGGACGAGAACCCGCCCGGCGCGTCCTCGGCGCTGACCTCGGCCGGCTCGCCGGCGTCCGACCCGGCCGGGACGGGCGACGCGTCGAAGGCCTGAGCGCACCGCACGACGAGCGCGGCCCCCGTGTCCTGCCAGCACGGGGGCCGCGCTGCGTCCGGGCCTGGTCGGCCTCGGGTCGCGGTGCCGGCGCCCGGTCCGGGGCCTGGCAGGATGAGCGCGGCCCCCGTAGCCCAACCGGCAGAGGCAACCGGCTTAAACCCGGTCCAGTGCGGGTTCGAACCCCGCCGGGGGCACCGGCACCCGCAGCTGCCCGGCGGTCGCGAGCGGCTCAGCCCGCGCGGCGCAGCCCGACGACGGGGAAGTCGACGGGCACGGCGAGCGCGATGTTCACGTAGTTCGTGAACAGGTTGAGCGCGACGTGCGCGAGGACCTCGACGACGTGCTCGTCGCCCCAGCCCTGGTCGCGGACGGCCTGGACGTCCTCCGCCGTGACCTGACCCCGCTGCTCGACCACGGTCAGCGCGAAGCGGAGCAGCGCCGCGGTGCGGGGGTCGTCGGAGTCGCCGTCCTGCGCCGCGGCCAGCGCCTCGCGCGACACGCCGGCCTTGCGTCCGAGCGCGGTGTGCGCGGCGAGGCAGTACTCGCACGCGTTGCGGTTCGCGACGGCGACCGCGATCTGCTCGCCCACCGCGGCGCCGAGCGTGCCGCCCGAGAGGGCACCGAACGAGCCCCACAGGCTGGTGAGCGCGGCGGGGGACTGCGCGACGGCCCGGAACATCGTGGGCACGGTGCCGAACGCGTCGTGGATCTCGTCGAGCTGGGCGCGGACGGCGCCGGTCGCGGACTCGCGGGCGACGAGAGGGACGTGCGACATGGTGGTCTCCTGGGGTCGTGGTGCGGTGTCGCCGCCCGGACCGGGTGGCGACGTGCTCCCAGCCTGCCGCGTCCGGCCGGACGAAAAGTCACAGATGCTCCTCGATGCGTACCAGATCGTCTCGCTGCGTGGCAGAGTGAGCGGGTGCCTCACCTCGACCGGCTCTCGCCCCTGCTCGAACGGTTCCGGGTGCGCACTCGCCTGTTCCACGCGGGACCGCTGTGCGGCGTCACGACGTTCGCCGCGCAGCCCGGGCGGGGGTTCCTGCACGTGCTGCGCGACGGTGAGATGGACCTGACGCACCAGGGGCCCGGCGGGCGGCTCGAGACGGTGCACGTCGACCGACCGAGCCTGCTGCTCTACCCCCGGCCGCTCGAGCACGCCTTCCGCACGGCACCCACCGAGGGCGCCGACTTCGCGTGCGCGACCCTCGACTTCGACGGCGGCGAGACCCACCCGCTCGTCCGGACGCTCCCGCCCGTGCTCGTGATCCCGCTCGACGCGGTCGCGGGGCTCGGCACCGCGCTGGACCTGCTGTTCGCCGAGGTCGACGCCGTGCGCTGCGGCAGCCGCGTCGTCGCGGACCGGCTGTTCGAGGTCGTGCTCGTCCAGCTGTTCCGCTGGCTGCTCGACCACACCGACGACCTCGCGCTGCCCGCGGGCCTGCTGCCGGGCCTCGCCGACGAGCGCCTCGCCCGCACGCTCGTCGCCGTGCACGAGTCCCCGGGCCGGCCCTGGACGCTCGCGACGATGGCGCGGGAGGCGACGATGTCGCGCAGCGCGTTCGCCGCGCGGTTCCGGGAGACCGTCGGGCAGCCGCCCGCCGAGTACGTCACGCGCTGGCGGCTCACCGTCGCGCAGGACCGGCTGCGCGCGGGCTCGTCGGTCGCTGCCGTCGCCGCGGAGCTCGGCTACGCGAGCCCGCCGTCGTTCTCGCGGGCGTTCACCCAGGTGCTCGGCTGCTCGCCGCGCGCGTGGCTCGCCGCCGCGGGGGACGCCGCCTGAACGGTGCGCGTCCCGGGAGACCGACGTGCGCTGCGGGTCAGCGGGCCGACGCGTCGGGGGCCGGCTCCGAGGGGAACGTCGATCCCGGGTCGACCCGGCTCATCACGGCGGCCCCGATCGCCCGCAGCTGCTCGAGCTGGTCCGAGGTCAGGGCGTCGATGACGAGCCGGCGGGCCTCCTCGACGTGCCCCGGTGCGCTCCCGACGATCTTCGCGAGGCCGTCGTCGGTCAGGATCGCGTTGGTCGCGCGGGCGTCGACCGTCGAGCGCTCCCGGCGGATGTAGCCGGCCCGCTCGAGCCGCTTGGCGACGTGCGAGAGCCGGGAGAGCGAGCCGTTGGTGAGCTGCGCGAGCTGGCTCATCCGCAACGTCCGGTCGGGCTGCTCGGAGAGCATCGCGAGGACCATGTACTCGTAGAACGACAGCCCGGAGTCCCGCTGGAGCTGGGCGTCGAGCGCGCCCGGGAGCGTGATCGTCATGGCCGAGAGCGCGAGCCACGCGCCGCGCTCGGCGGGGGTCAGCCAGCGCGGCTCGCCCGTCGCGCTCGCGCCGGCGTCGTCGCGTGCCCGGTCCTGCGGCTCGCTCACGGGGTCCTCCCGAGGCCGGTCACGGCCGTCGACGTGCTCACGGTCGCGCAGGCGGCGCGTCCGGGTGGTCCCGGTCCGCGTCCGCGTCCGGGGGCGTGTCGTCGAAGCGCCGCTCGCGCGCCCGCAGGTCTGCCTCCCAGTCGCGCAGCATCCGCTCGTGCTTGTCGTCGGACCTCCGCACGCTCGCGAGGAACTCGGGGTCGTCGTCCGGGGCGACCGGGCGCGGCCGCTCGTACTCGGGGAAGCCGGCGGTCGCGGTGCTCGGCCACGGGACGTGGCGGGTCCGGGCGCTGCGCTCGGGACGCCCCGCGACGAGCCACGCGATCGCGCCCACGATCGGCACGACGACGATGAGCAGGATCCACAGCGGCTTGGGCAGGTTGCGCACGAGCGCCGAGTCGGTCTGGATGCAGTCGATGAGGCAGTACACGAGCAGTGCCAGCTCGAGGAGGTACGGCAGGTAACGCACGACGGCCCTTTCCCACGACGCGACGACGCGTCCGTGCGGGAGCGCCAGGAGCACCGTAGGGGAGCGGGTGGTGCGCTGTCAGGCGCCTGGGCGTGCGGTGGCACCGGATCACCCGCAGGCGCGTGCCCGGGCGGCACGGGCGGCGACCCGCCGGCACGGCGTCAGCCCCAGTCGCCCGGGCCCGCAGTCGGCACGGGGTCACTCCGGCGGCGCACGACGCGTCCCGAGCCCGGGCCACCCGCGGCGTCGGCCACCCCGCCCCGGCTGACCGCACCGCTCCGCGCGGCGCAGCCTCAGTCCAGGCCTGCCGCCTGCTCGGCCTCCTCGATAGACCGGGCCCAGTCCTTCTTGGTCGCGCGCCAGTCCTCGTCCGCGGCGCCGAGGCGCCAGTACCCCGAGATCGACAGGCCCGTGCGCGCGAGCCCGCGCTCGACCCGCAGGTGGTGACGGAGCTCCTTCACCGTCCCCGCCTCGCCGTGCACGAACGCGTCGACCCGGCCGTCGGGCCACGCGAGGTCGCGCACCGCCTCGAGGAGCCGGAGCCCGACGACACCCGTCCCCTGGTGCACCCACCGGACCCGGACGCCCTCGGGGGCGGTCAGCGGGAGCTCGTCGCCGGGGCCGTGCACCTCGAGGATCGCGTCACCGACCGCGTCGGGGCGCTCGGCGGCGAGCCGCTCGAGCACCACGGCGACCGCCGGGAGCGCGCTCGCGTCGCCGACGAGCAGGTAGCGGTCGGCCGCCGGGTCGGGGCTGTACGCGCCGCCGGGCCCGAGGACCAGGACCTCGTCGCCGGGCCGGGCGGACGCGGCCCAGGGGCCGGCCACCCCCTCGTCGCCGTGCACGACGACATCGATCGTCAGCTCGGCGGTGGCTGCGTCGAAGGAGCGCACCGTGTACGCGCGCACGCGCGGCTGCTCGTCGGCCGGGAGCGAGGCGCGCAGCGCGTCGAGGTCGACGCGGCCGTCGGGACGCTCGGTCGCGCCGGCGAGCGCCGCCGGCGGCACGAAGACGACCTTCACGTACGAGTCGGCGTGCGTCGGCGCGTTGACGACCCGCAGCCCGGGCCCGCCGAGGACGACCCGGACGAGCTGCTCCGCGACGCGCTCGGTCCGCAGCACCGCGGCGCGCACCGGCGCCGGGCGGGCGCGGGGCGGGGCGGCTGCGGGCGTGGGGGCGTCGGGCATGCGGGTTCCTCGTCTCTGCCGCGGCGGGTGGGCCGCCGGCACCGGCGAGCCTAGGCGGTCGACCTGTGCGGCCGTCGCGCCGGGTGCCACGCCCGGTCCGCTCAGCGCCCGACGAGCCCCGACTCGTACGCGAGCACGACGGCCTGCACGCGGTCGCGCACGCCGAGCTTCGCGAGGATGCGCCCGACGTGCGTCTTGACCGTCGCCTCGGAGAGGTACAGGCGCAGCGCGATCTCGTTGTTCGACAACCCCTCGGCGACCGCCCCGAGCACCTCGGCCTCGCGGGCCGTGAGCTGCGCGAGCAGCGCGTGCGCCGGGTGGGGTGCGGGCGGCTCCTGCCCGGCCGCGGGCAGCGCGTCGGAGAACATCTCGAGCATGCGGCGCGTGACGCGCGGCGAGACCACCGCGTCCCCCGTGGCGACCGCGCGGATCGCGGAGACGAGCTCGGCGGGTCGCGCGTCCTTGAGCATGAAGCCGCTGGCGCCGGCCCGCAGCGCCGCGAACGCGTACTCGTCGAGGTCGAACGTCGTCAGGATGAGCACGCGCGTGCACGCCCCCGAGGCCACGACCCGCTCGGTCGCCTCGATGCCGTTGAGCCCCGGCATGCGCACGTCCATGAGGACGACGTCGGGCGTGAGCGCCGCCGCGAGCTGCACCGCCTCGAGCCCGTCGCCGGCCTCGCCGACGACCTCGAGGTCGTCCTCCGCCTCGAGCACGAGGCGGAAGCCCATGCGCAGCAGCGCCTGGTCGTCCGCGAGCAGGACGCGCGTGCGTCCGCGGCTCGTCGGGGTGCCGTCCGTGCGACCGTCGCTCACGTGCTCTCCTCGTCCCAGTGCAGTGCCGTGCGGACCCGCCAGCCCGGACCCGACGGTCCTGCCTCGACGGTCCCGCCGTAGATCGCGGCTCGCTCGCGCATCCCGATGATGCCGCGACCGCTGCCGGGCGTGGGCGGCGGTCCGCCCGGGTGCGCGACGCCGCCGTCGTCCGTGACCTCGATCTCGACCGTCCCGTCCGTGCGGGCGACGCGCGCCTCGACGTGCCCCGTGCCGCGCGTGTGGCGCAGCGCGTTCGTGAGCGCCTCCTGCACGATCCGGTAGACGGCGAGCTGCAGACCGGTGTCCTTCGGCAGCGCGGTGCCCGCCACCGTCAGGTGCACGGGCAGCCCGGCCCGACGGTAGCCCTCGACGAGCGCCGCGAGGTCCGTGCCGCCCGGCGGCGGGCCGTACGACGCGTCGTCGTCGCGCAGCACGCCGAGCACGCGCCGCATGTCGGTGAGTGCGGCACGCCCGGTCTCGGAGACCTGCGTGATGGCCGCCTGGGCGCTCGCGGGGGAGCGGGGGACGGCCGCGGCGGCACCGTCGGCGAGCGCGATCATGACGGAGAGGCTGTGCGCGACGACGTCGTGCATCTCCCGAGCGATCCGGGCCCGCTCCGCGGCGGTCGCGAGCTGGGCCCGCTGCTCGGCCTCGCGGGCCAGGGCGTGGCCGCGCTCGACGATCGCCCGGCCGTGCAGCCGGCGGTTGCGGACGCCGACCCCGGTCGCGGTGCCGACGAGCACGACGAGCGCGAGCCCGGTGATCTCGACGCCGTGCGTCTGCGGCGGCGCCCACACGAGCGTCGCACCGGTCAGGAGGATCGTCGGCACGGCGACCGCGACCCAGCCCTGGCGGGGCGTGCACTGCGTCGCGACGGCGTACAACGCGAGACCGAGCCCGACGTCGAAGCCGTTGAGCCCGCCGTGCAGGCCGACCGAGGCGAGCCCCAGGGCGGTCACGGCCCCCACCGACCACAGCGGCGCCCGCCGCCGCACGAGCACCGCCCCGGTCCCCGCGAGGGCCAGGACGAGCGGGACGGCCGACGGCCGGTGCGTGGAGGCACCGGCGAAGGCCGGGACCGCGAAGAACGCGGCGACGAGCCAGTCCGTCGCGACCGGGTTCCGCCGCAGCCACCGCCGCACGGGTCCGACGGGCCGCGCGTCGAGCTCGTCGAGCAGCAGCGGCACGCCGGTGGGCGCCGCCCCGGGACCCTCCTCCCGGTGCGGCGCCCACGGCGCGGGTTCGCTCAGGCGTCCCTCCGACGCACGAGCACCGCGGCGGCGGCGAGGATGACCACGCCCCACGCCAGGAGGACCCCGAAGCCCTGCCACGGGGTGAGCTGCGGCGCGTCGGACATCTGCGCCGTCATGTCCATGAACTGCTGCGACGCCGTGAGGCGCTGCCCCGCGGTCCCGGGGAGGAACGGCGCGGTGTTGCGGAAGAAGTCCGTCGGGATCGCCGAGAAGACGGTCTCGATGACGAGCAGCAGCCCGAGGACGGTCGCGAGGGCCGCCGCCGAGTGCCGGAGCAGCGCGCCGAGGGCGAACGCGAACAGCGCGATGGCCGTGAGGTACAGCGGTGCGCCGAGGAGGATGCGCTGCGTCTCCGTGGAGCCGAGGTCGATCGCGTGCTCGTCGCCCAGCACCGGCCGGGTCACGAGCCACGTCAGCGCGGTCGCGACCGCGCCGGTGAGGAACGACACGACGAGCACGACGAGGAGCTTGGCGGTCAGCACCGGCAGCCGCGCGGGCGCGGCGGCGAAGGTCGAGCGGATCATCCCGGTCGAGTACTCGCCCGTGATCGTGAGCACGGCGAGCACCACGATCGCGAGCTGGCCGAAGTACACGCCCGGGGTCAGCAGGAAGCTGGCGTCCATGGGCGGCGCGCCGTTGGCCTGGGCGTCGTCCTGCGTCGAGAAGAACGCGACGAGGAAGCTGATGCCGACGAACGCGAGGACCGTCAGCGGCAGGATCCAGTACGTGGAGCGGACGGTCCACAGCTTGATCCACTCGGACCGCACGAGGTGCGGGAACGACAGGTGGGCGCGGACGGCGTGGGGCGGCACGGTCGGTGCCGCGCTCGTCGGCTTGGTCAGGGTGCTCATCGGGCCTGCTCCTGGGCTGCTGCGCTGACGGTGGACGCGCCGGCCGCGACCGAGTGGTACTCGACCTGGTCGGCGGTGAGCTGCATGTAGGCGTCCTCGAGCGAGCCGCTGAGGGGCGTGAGCTCGTGCAGCACGAGCCGGTTCGCGGCGGCGGTCTCGCCGATGACCTCGGCCGACGCCCCGGTGATCTCGAGCAGCCCCGGCTCGGTCGTCGTCACGATGACGTCGGCGCTGCGCAGGAGCTCGACGAGCTGCGTCGCGTGCGGGCTGCGGACGCGCACGGTCGTGCTCGTCGCGCGGGCGATCACGTCCTGGACGGGCGCGTCGGCGATGATCTGCCCCCGCCCGATCACGATGAGGTGGTCGGCGGTGAGCGCCATCTCGCTCATGAGGTGCGAGGACAGGAACACCGTGCGGCCCTCGGACGCGAGGTAGCGCACGAGGTTGCGGACCCAGAGCACGCCCTCGGGGTCGAGGCCGTTGACCGGCTCGTCGAGGATGAGCGTGCGCGGGTCGCCGAGCAGCGCCGACGCGATGCCGAGCCGCTGGCCCATGCCGAGCGAGAAGCCGCCGACGCGCTTCTTGGCGACGGTCTGCAGGCCGGTCATCTCGATGACCTCCTGCACGCGGGCCTTGCCGATGCCGTGGGTCGCGCCGAGCGCCGCGAGGTGGTTGGCGGCCGAGCGTCCGGTGTGCACGGCCTTGGCCTCGAGCAGCGCGCCGACCTCGACGAGGGGCGAGCGGTGCTGGGCGTAGGGCTTGCCGTTGACGGTGACGGTGCCGTGCGTCGGGCGGTCGAGCCCGACGATCATGCGCATCGTGGTCGACTTGCCGGCGCCGTTCGGGCCGAGGAAGCCGGTCACCTTCCCGGGCTGGACGGTGAAGCTGATGCCGTCCACCGCCGTCTTCGGCCCGTACCGCTTGGTCAGGCCGTGTGCCTCGATCATGTGACGTCCTCGTGAGAAGCAGGGGTGGGTGGACTCCTCGAACGTAGGCCGGGGCGGTGGTCCCCCGGAACGTCCTTGAGTCTCATCCTTCTCCGCCCTGGGGATACGCCGTAAGGAGGACAACCCCCGAACCGACCCTGGGGTGACCCTGAGGGCACCCCGAGAACCTCGGGGAGATGTCCGGGGGAGACCTGGGAACGATGCCGACCGCGCGAGCGTTGCGTACGGTAGAACCGGCCGCCAGCGACCAGGAGGAAGCCGTGAGCAACCCCGTCTTCAACAACAGCGAGATATTCCGCGACCCGAACGCCAGGCGCGGGCGCCAGCAGGGCCGGACCACCGTCCAGCCCGGCCAGGCAGCCGGCTACGGTGCCGCGGGCACGCAGACGATCGACGCCGTGAGCCTCGACAAGATGTACGAGGCGCCGTCGGCGACGACCGCCCAGACCGGGCGCCTCACCTACGACGACGTCATCGTCAAGACCGGCGGGCTGCTCGCGCTGCTCGTGGTGGTCGCCGCGGCGACGTACGCGCTCGCGCCGGGCCTGTGGGTCTTCGGCATGATCGTCGGGCTCGTGCTCGGCCTGGTCAACGCGTTCCGGCGCAACCCGAGCCCGCTGCTCATCGGGGCGTACGCGGTCGCCGAGGGCGTGTTCGTCGGTGGCATCAGCAAGTTCTACGAGAACGCGTTCGGCGGCGGGCTCGTCCCGCAGGCGGTGCTCGCGACCCTCGCGGTCTTCGGCACCTCGCTCGTGCTGTTCCGCTCCGGCAAAGTCCGGGTCACCCCGAAGTTCACGCGGTTCCTGATCATCGGGCTCGTGGGCTACCTCGCGTTCTCGGTGCTGAACCTCGTGCTGGCGTTCGTCTTCCCGAGCGAGATGTTCGGCCCGCTGCGCGGCGGGCTCCTCGGCGTGGTCGTCGGCCTCGTGGCCGTGGGCCTCGCGGCGATGTCGCTGATCATGGACTTCGACTCGATCAAGCGCGGCGTCGAGCAGGGCGCCCCGGCGAAGATGGCGTGGACCGCCGCCTTCGGCCTCATCGTGACGCTCGTGTGGCTCTACCTCGAGCTGCTGCGCCTGCTCGCCATCCTGCGCGGCGACTGACGCGACCGGGTGCCGGCCCGCCCGGCACCCACCCCGACTGCAGGACCGACCGCCCGGATGCGATGATCGCTCCGGGCGGTCGTGTGCGTCCTGGCGACCACCCGCGCCCCTCTCCGCGCCCCGCGGCCGACCGTCGCACGCGCCCCCTCCCACCTCCCGGAGCACCCCGCCGTGAAGTACGCGCAGCACATCTCCGAGCTCGTCGGGCACACCCCGCTCGTGAAGCTCTCCTCGGTGACCGACGGCCTCGCCGCGACCGTCCTCGCGAAGGTCGAGTACCTCAACCCCGGCGGGTCGGTGAAGGACCGGATCGCGCTCAAGATGGTCGAGGCCGCGGAGGCCAGCGGCGAGCTGCGCCCCGGCGGGACGATCGTCGAGCCGACGAGCGGGAACACGGGCGTCGGGCTCGCGCTCGTCGCGCAGCGCAAGGGCTACCGCTGCGTGTTCGTGTGCCCGGACAAGGTCTCGCAGGACAAGCGCGACGTGCTGCGCGCGTACGGCGCGGAGGTCGTCGTGACGCCGACGGCGGTCGCGCCGGACCACCCCGACTCCTACTACTCGGTGTCCGACCGCCTGACGCAGGAGATCGAGGGCGCCTGGAAGCCGAACCAGTACGCCAACCAGAACGGACCCCTCAGCCACTACGAGTCGACGGGCCCCGAGATCTGGGCGGACACCGACGGGCGCGTCACGCACGCGGTGCTCGGCGTCGGCACGGGCGGCACGATCAGCGGCACCGGGCGGTTCCTCAAGGAGGCCTCCGCCGACCGTGCGGCCGAGGACGGCGGGCGCGTGCGCGTCGTCGGCGCCGACCCTGCGGGCTCGGTGTACTCGGGCGGGGACGGGCGGCCGTACCTCGTCGAGGGCGTCGGGGAGGACTTCTGGCCGACCGCGTACGACCCGTCGGTGCCCGACGAGATCATCGCGGTCTCCGACGCCGACTCGTTCGCGATGACGCGGCGCCTCGCGCGCGAGGAGGGCCTGCTGGTCGGTGGCTCGTGCGGCATGGCCGTCGTCGCTGCGCTCCGTCTCGCGCGCCGGCTGCAGGACGAGGACCCGGAGGCGGCGGCGAAGGCCGTGATCGTCGTGCTGCTGCCCGACGGCGGACGCGGGTACCTCTCGAAGATCTTCAACGACTCGTGGATGCGCTCGTACGGGTTCCTGTCCTCCGAGCAGGGCGCGACGGTCGCGGACGTGCTGCGGAGCAAGGGCGGGGAGCTGCCGGCGCTCGTGCACACCCACCCCAACGAGACGGTGCGCGACGCGATCTCGATCCTGCACGAATACGGCGTCTCCCAGATGCCGGTCGTCGGGGCCGAGCCGCCCGTCAAGATCGGCGAGGTCGCCGGGTCCGTCAGCGAGCGCGGGCTGCTCGACGCGGTCTTCTCGGGGGCGGCGACGCTCGCCGACCGCGTCGACCGGCACATGGCGGCGCCGCTGCCGCTGATCGGCTCGGGCGAGGGTGTCGAGGACGCCCGCAAGGCCCTGCAGTCGGCCGACGCGCTCATGGTCGTCGACGACGGGCAGCCGGTCGGCGTGCTCACGCGGCACGACCTGCTGGGGTTCCTGGCGCGCTGAGCGGCCGGCGACCCGTCGGCCGCCTGCGCCGGCCGGGCGTCGTCGTGTGACACGCTGCTGCCCGGCCGCTGCGGGCACGCCCGCCGGCCCCACCGCTGGACGACGCGCCCCTGGCGCACACCCCCGAGGAGCGACGATGCCCCTGTTCGACCTGCCGCTCGCCGAGCTCGAGACCTACCGCCCCGAGCTCGACGAGCCGGCCGACCTCGACGCGTTCTGGGCGGCGACCCTCGCCGAGACCCGCACGCACGACCTCGCCGTCGAGGTCACGCCGGTCGACGCGGGGCTCACGCTGATCGAGACGTCGGAGATCACGTTCGCCGGCTTCGGCGGGCACCCCGTCCAGGGCTGGCTCTCGCGGCCCGCCGGCGCCGACGGGCCGCTCCCGGCGGTCGTGCAGTTCATCGGGTACGGCGGTGGGCGCGGGTTCGCGCACGAGCGGCTGCAGTGGGCCGCCGCCGGCTACGCGTACCTGCTGATGGACACGCGCGGGCAGGGCAGCAAGTGGGGCAACGGCGGGCACACGCCCGACCCCGTCGGCTCGGGGCCGGCCGTCCCCGGGTTCATGACCCGGGGCATCCTCGACCCCGCCGAGCACTACTACCGCCGGGTCATCACCGACGGGGTCCGTGCGGTCGAGGCCGCCCGGTCTCTGCCGTTCGTCGACCCCGAGCGCGTCACCGTCGCGGGCGCGAGCCAGGGCGGCGGGATCGCCCTGGGCGTCGCGGGACTGGTCGACGGGCTGCTCGCCGTCATGGCCGACGTGCCGTTCCTCTGCCACTTCCGACGCGCCGTCCAGATCACCGGCTCCGACCCGTACGGCGAGATCACCAACTACCTCGCGGTGCACCGCGACGCCGAGGAGCAGGTCTTCCGCACGCTGTCCTACCTCGACGGCGTGCACCTCGGCCGCCGTGCGAGCGCCCCGACGCTGTTCTCGGTCGCGCTCATGGACACGATCTGCCCGCCGTCGACCGTGTACGCCGCCTACAACTGGTACGGCGAGCGCACCGGGGTCACCGACAAGCAGATCGAGGTCTACGGGTACAACAACCACGAGGGCGGCGAGGGCTGGCAGCTCGCGCGCCAGCTCGCGTGGCTGAACGCGCGGTCCGGGGTGCGCTGACGCGACGGGGCGCGCCGTCGACGTCGCGGCGTCCCGGAGCAGCCGACGCTCCTGCCGTGAGCCCGCGGCGCCAGGCTTCACCCCGTCCACCAGGCGTCCCCGGCGCGCACGACGCCGGGCCGAGCGGCGAGGATGGGTGACGTACCGACATCAAGGCGAGGAGATCCACCCATGACCGCACAGCTGCCCCAGGCCTCCGGCTCGTTCGGCGAGAAGCCCACGCTGACGTTCCCCGACGGCCCGGCACCCGCCGAGCTCGAGGTCCAGGTGCTCAGCCGCGGCGACGGCGCGCTCGTCGAGGCGGGCGACGACCTCGTCGTGCACTACCTCGGCCAGACGTGGAACGGGCACGTGTTCGACAACTCGTACGACCGCGGCTCGTCGATCAACTTCCCGATCGGCGTCGGCGCCGTGATCGCCGGCTGGGACGAGGGGCTCGTCGGGCAGCAGATCGGCTCGCGCGTGCTGCTGTCGATCCCGCCGCACCAGGGCTACGGCGACCGCGGCGTGCCGCAGGCCGGCATCAAGGGTGGCGACACGCTCGTCTTCGTCGTGGACGTCGTCGGCGTCAACTGACACCTGCGCCGCAGAGGGGCCGCGACACCTCGGTGCCGCGGCCCCTCTCGCGCGTCCGGACCGTCCACCGGTGCCCGGCCGGACGCGCGGGGATGCGCGCCGACGCGGGCCGACGGCTCAGCCGAGCAGCACGTGCCGGTCGAGGAACGGCCCGCGGAACACGCCGCCGGGGTCGCTGCGCGCGACGAGCGCCCGGAAGTCGTCCATCCGCGGGTAGAGCCGCGCGAGGTCACGGCCGGTGTCGGCGAAGATCTTGCCCCAGTGCGGCCGCGCCTCGAACGGCGCGAGCGCCTCCTCGATCACCGGCAGCAGCGCCTCGACCTCGGCCTGCCGCTGGAGCCAGGTGAAGTGCAGGCCGATGCGCGGCCCGCCGTACGCGGTCGACAGCCACAGGTCGTCCGCGCCGATCGTGCGGATCTCGGAAACCTGCAGGAGCGGCGCGATGCGGTCGCTCAGCCCGCGCAGCGCCCCGATCGCGCCCACGGCGTGCTCGCGCGGCACGAGGTACTCCGACTGCAGCTCGTCGCCGTTGCTCGGGGTGTACCGGAGCCGGAAGTGCGGCAGCCGGTCGTGCCACGGGCCCGGGACGCCGAGCTGGTCGGTGCAGTTGACCGGGTCGATCCCGGGCAGCGGGTGCAGCTTGACCGGCGACGGCGTGGCACCGAACAGCTCCGTGCGCAGCGCGTGCCGCTCGCCGGGGACCACGCGCGTCTTGCGCCACACCTGCTGGACGGCGTCGCCGGTCCAGTCGACGAAGAGGCTGACACTGTCGGCCGACGACGTGACCGCGTCGAGGTTCGCGAGCGCGGCGTCCCACGGCAGCCCGGTGTGCACCTCCTGCGCGACGTCGTACGTCGGCTCGACCTCGAGGGTGAGCCGGACGACGACGCCGAGCGCGCCGAGCGAGACGACGGCGCCGGGGAAGTCGACGTCGGCCCGGGTGAGCGTCCGCAGGCTCCCGTCGGCGGTCACGAGCTCGAGCGCCGTGACCGCCGTCGCGAGGTTCGCCGACGCGTCGCCCGAGCCGTGCGTCGCCGTCGCGACCGCCCCTGCGACCGAGATGTGGGGGAGCGAGGCCAGGTTGTGCAGCGCCCAGCCGCGCGCGTGCAGGTGCTCCGCGAGCGTCCCGTACCGCGTCCCGCCCGAGACCGTCACGGTCCGCGCCGCCTCGTCGAGCTCGATCGTCGGCTCGAGCCGCTCGAGCGAGACGAGCCCACCGGTCGTGTCGGCGATGTCCTGGAAGCAGTGCCGGGTGCCGATGGCCCGCACCCGGCCGGCCGCGCCGCCCCGCGTGGCCGCCACGACCTCCTGCACCTGCTCGACCGTCTCCGGCCGGTGCACCTCGGCCGCCTGGAAGGTGTAGTTGCCGGACCAGTTCCGCAGGGTCTCCGTCGTCGCCATGACCCGATCATCGCAAGCGTGCGCGAGACTGGCGCCATGAGCACGGACGCCCCGCTCCCGCGCGTGACCATCACCTACTGCACGCAGTGCCGGTGGCTGCTGCGTGCCGCGTGGTTCGCGCAGGAGCTGCTCACGACGTTCCACCGCGAGCTCGGGGAGGTCGCGCTGCGGCCCGCGACGGGCGGGGTGTTCACGGTGGAGGTCGACGGGGACCTGCTCTGGGACCGCGCCGAGCGCCGCGGCTTCCCCGAGATCACGGTGCTCAAGCAGCTCGTGCGGGACCGCGTCGCGCCCGACAAGCCGCTCGGGCACTCCGACGCCAAGGCCGCGTCCGGGGCGCCTGACGCGTCCGCGGCCGGCGCGGGCACCGCCGCCTCCGAGGCCCCCGACGCCGCACCACGGGACGGTGCCGCGGACGACGGGCCGGCCGACGACCTGCCCGCCGACGACGCGCTCGCGGCCGACGGAGGCTGACCCCGTGACCCGCTGCCCGTGCCTGAGCGGCCTGACCTACGACGAGTGCTGCGGCCCGCTGCACCGTGGTGAGCGCGCCGCGTCGACCGCGGAGCAGCTCATGCGCTCGCGGTACAGCGCCTACGCGGTGCGCGACGCGGACTACGTGCGGCGGACCTGGCACGCGAGCGGACGCCCGCCCGCGCTCGACCTCGACGACGGCACGCGGTGGTACCGGCTCGACGTGCTCGGGTCGACCGGCGGGGGACCCGCCGACACGCACGGGACCGTGGAGTTCCGGGCGTTCTACCGCTCCGTGGACGGCGCCGGGTCGCTGCACGAGGTCAGCCGGTTCGTGCGCGACCACGGTGCCTGGGTGTACCTCGACGCGCTGGGCTGACCCGCCGGGCGCCGTGCGTCCGGGCATGCACCCGGACGAACGACGGCCCGGCCCCCGAGGGGACCGGGCCGACGTCGCCGGCTCAGGCGGTCACCCGCTCAGGCGGGCGTCGTCCCGGGCCGTCGTCACGGGACCGGGCACGCGACGCCCGTCGAGTGCACCGGGCAGTAGCCGTTCGGCACCTTGTGCAGGTACTGCTGGTGGTAGTCCTCGGCGTAGTAGAACGTCCCGGCGCCGCCCTCGCCGTCGACCGGGCGGACCTCCGTGGTGATCTCGCCGTAGCCGTTGCGCCGCAGCTCGGGCTCGTACAGCGCGCGGGTCGCCGCCGCTGCCTCCGCCTGCTCGGGCGTCGTGGTGAAGACCGCCGAGCGGTACTGCGTGCCGACGTCGTTGCCCTGGCGGTAGCCCTGGGTCGGGTCGTGCAGCGTCCAGAACGTGCGCAGCAGCTCCGTGGTCGGCAGCACCGCGGGGTCGTACGCGACGAGGACCGTCTCGGTGTGCCCGGTCAGGCCGGTGCACGTCTCCTCGTACGTCGGGAACGGCGTGATCCCGCCCTGGTAGCCCGCGGCCGTCGTCACGACGCCGGGCAGGTTCCACATCTCCTTCTCGGCTCCCCAGAAGCAGCCGAGCGCGAGGTAGATCACCTGCGTGCCCTCGGGCCAGGGGCCTCGCAGCGGGGTGCCGAGCACCGCGTGCGTCGCGGGGACGGAGTAGGGGTAGTCGTCGCGGCCGGGCAGCGCGCGCTCCGGCGTCACCATCTGGGTCTTGAGGGCCGATCCGAACAGCCAGCTCACGGGGGGTCCACCTCTCGTCGGGTCGGCGCCCCGGGGCCTGGTGGGTCCCCGGTGCGTCGCCAGGCACAACGGTCCGGCGGGGTGCGTCTGTTCCCGTCCCGTTCCCGCGCCGTCGCCCCGGCCCGCGCGCGTCGACCCGGTGCGCGTCCACCGCGTGCGCACCCGGCGCACGGCCTAGCCTGAGACCGTGACGACCGACCCGTTCCCCACTCCCGACCTCGACCACGACTGGGCCACCGCCGGGTTCGCGACGAGGGCCATCCACGCAGGCCAGGACCCCGACGCCGCGACCGGTGCCGTCGTCCCGCCGATCTACCAGGTGTCGACCTACAAGCAGGACGGCGTCGGCGGGCTGCGCGGCGGCTACGAGTACTCGCGCTCGGGCAACCCGACGCGTGCGGCGCTCGAGGAGGCCCTGCGGGCGGCCGAGGGGGGCGCGGCGGGCTTCGCGTTCGCGTCGGGCCTCGCCGCGGAGGACACGCTGCTGCGCGCGGTCCTGCGCCCCGGTGACCACGTCGTCGTGCCCGACGACGCGTACGGCGGGACGTACCGCCTGTTCGCCCGCGTGCTCGGCCCGTGGGGCGTCGAGCACACACCCGTGAACCTGAGCGACCCCGACGCGGTGCTCGCGGCGATCCAGCCCGGCCGCACCAAGGTCGTCTGGGCCGAGACGCCCACGAACCCGCTGCTCGGCATCGCCGACATCGCGGCCCTCGCCGCGCACGCGCGGTCCGCGGGTGCGCTGCTCGTCGTCGACAACACGTTCGCGACCCCGTACCTGCAGCAGCCGCTCGCGCTCGGCGCCGACGCGGTCGTGCACTCGACGACGAAGTACATCGGCGGGCACAGCGACGTCGTCGGTGGCGCCGTCGTCGTCGCGGACGGCGCGCAGCTCCCCGTCGGGCTCGTCGGCCCCACCGGGACGACCGCGCTCGCCGACGCCGTCGGCTTCCACCAGAACGCGTCGGGCGCCGTCGCCGGCCCGTTCGACTCGTGGCTCACGCTGCGCGGCCTGCGGACCCTCGCCGTCCGGATGGACCGGCACCAGGCCAACGCCGCCGCGGTCGCGGAGCTCCTCACGACGCACCCGCGCGTCACGCAGGTGATCTACCCGGGCCTCCCGAGCCACCCGGACCACGAGGTCGCCGCGCGCCAGATGAGCGGGTTCGGCGGCATGGTCGCGTTCCGCACCGGCAGCGAGCAGTCGGCGATCGACGTGTGCGGGCGCACGCGCGTCTTCACGCTCGCGGAGTCGCTCGGCGGCGTCGAGTCGCTCATCGAGCACCCCGGCAAGATGACGCACGGCTCGGTGCTCGGGACGGTGCTCGAGGTCCCCGACGACCTCGTCCGCCTCTCGGTCGGCATCGAGGACGTCGCCGACCTTCTCGCCGACCTCGAGAAGGCCCTGCGGTGACGACGACCCACCCGACCACGGCTGTGCCGACCACGAAGGAGCCCACCGGGAGCACGTCGCCCGGGCGCCCCGCGCAGCCGGACGCGCGCTCGGCCGTCCCGCCGTCGGTCCAGGCGGCCGCGGCGTGGTCGTGGCGGATCATCGTGATCGCCGCGGCGCTCGCGGTGCTGCTCGCGGTCATCGGGTACTTCAAGGTCCTCGTCGTCTCGGTCGCCATCGCGGTGCTGCTGACCGTCCTGCTCGCGCCGTTCGTGCGGTTCCTGCAGCGCCGGGCACGGTTCTCCCGCGGGCTGGCCTCCGGGACCGCGGTGCTCGCGCTGCTCGCGCTCGTCGCCGGCCTGCTGACGCTCGCGGGCCGCTCGCTCGTCAACGGGTTCGCGGAGCTCAGCGACCAGGCGCAGGAGGGCTTCCGCGAGCTCGCCCGGTGGCTGTCGGCGGGTCCGCTCGACCTCAGCACCGACCAGATCGACGAGTACATCGACCAGGCGCAGTCCCAGGTCAGCGACAACGCGTCGTCCCTCGTCTCGGGTGCGCTCTCGGTCGGCACGACGCTCGGGCACGTCGTCGCCGGTGCGCTCATCACGGTCTTCTGCACGTTCTTCTTCCTGCACGACGGCCGCCAGGTGTGGGCGTGGTTCGTCGGGCTCATGCCGGTGACCTCGCGGGACCGCATCCACCAGGCCGGGCGGCGCGGGGTCGTGACGCTCGGCGGCTACACGCGCACGCAGATCCTCGTCGCGCTCGTCGACGCGATCGGCATCGGCCTCGGGGCCCTGATCCTCCAGGTCCCGCTCGCGCTGCCGCTCGCGACCCTGGTGTTCCTGGGCTCGTTCATCCCGATCGTCGGGGCGCTCGTCAGCGGCTCCGTCGCCGTCCTCGTCGCGCTGGTCGCGCACGGACCGGTCGTCGCCCTCATCATGGTCGGCGTCGTGCTGCTCGTGCAGCAGATCGAGGGCCACGTGCTCCAGCCGCTGCTCATGGGCCACGCGGTGTCGCTGCACCCCGTCGCGGTCCTGCTCGCCGTCGCCGCGGGCTCGCTCGCCGCCGGCATCGTCGGTGCGCTGTTCGCCGTCCCGATCGTCGCCGTGATCAACACCGTGGTGCTCTACCTGCACGGGCACGACAAGTTCCCCGGGCTCGGTGACGACGACCACGCGATCGTCCGCGGTGAACCGACCGCGCCCGAGGAGCCGGACGACGCCGACTCCGCGGCGGTCGTCCCGCCCAGCGAGGTCGACCGCAGCACCCCCGGGACGACCCGCCTGACCGGTGAGGCGTGAGCGGGCTCGACGTCGTGACCGCGGTCGGGCTCGACGACGTCCGGTCCGCGGCCGCGCTGCTCGAGGGCGTCGCGACCCGCACCCCGGTCGACCTCAGCCGTGCGCTGAGCCGGGTCGCGGGCACCGACGTGTGGCTCAAGTGCGAGAACTTGCAGCGCGCGGGCTCGTTCAAGGTCCGCGGCGCGTACGTGCGGATGGCGCGGCTGTCCGCGGAGGAGCGGGCGCGCGGTGTCGTCGCGGCGAGCGCCGGGAACCACGCGCAGGGGGTCGCGCTCGCGGCACGGCTGCTGGGGATCGACGCGCTCGTCTTCATGCCCGCCGACGCCGCGCTGCCGAAGGTGGCCGCGACGCGCGAGTACGGCGCCCGGGTGGTGCTCGCGGGCACGTCGGTCGACGACGCGCTCGTCGCCGCCCGTGAGGAGTGCACCCGCACGGGCCGCGTGCTCATCCACCCGTTCGACCACGAGGACGTCGTCGCGGGACAGGGCACCGTCGCGCTCGAGATCCTCGAGCAGGTGCCGGACGTCCGCACGATCGTCGTGCCCGTCGGTGGCGGCGGGCTCGCCGCGGGCGTGGTCGCGGCCGTCGCCGCCGCACGCCCCGACGTCCGGGTCGTCGGCGTGCAGGCCGCACGCGCCGCCGCCTACCCGGCGTCGCTCGCCGCCGGGCACCCGGTGCCGATGACGGACCTGCGCACGATGGCCGACGGCATCGCGGTCGGCACACCCGGGCGGGTGCCGTTCGACGTGCTGCGCGCGCACGGCTGCGAGATCCGGACCGTGACCGAGGAGGACCTCTCCCGGGCGCTGCTGCTCGTCGCCGAGCGGGCGAAGCTCCTCGTCGAGCCGTCCGGCGCAGCCGGGGTCGCGGCGATCATGGCCGCGCCGGGGGCCTTCGAGGGGCCGGTCGTCGCCATCCTCTCGGGCGGCAACATCGACCCGCTCGTGCTGCTGCGCGTCGTGCGGCACGGCCTCGCGTCCGCGGGCCGCTACCTGCAGCTGCGCGTGCGGATCGACGACTCGCCCGGGACGCTGGCGGGCCTGCTGTCCGAGCTCGCGGCGACGGGCGGGAACGTGGTGCACGTGGGCCACGTCCGCACGTCCGTGGACCTCGCGATCGACGAGGTCGAGATCGAGGTGCAGGTCGAGACCAAGGGCCCCGAGCACTGCGGCGAGGTGCTCGCGCACCTGCGTGCCCGCGGCTTCCGGCTCGCGGACCACTGACGCCGACGGGCGAGGCCCCGGCGGACGTGGGTCCGCCGGGGCCTCGCCCGTGCGTGGTGGGACGGCGCCGTCCCGGGTGCTGCGCGGCCCGCGAGCGGGCAGTGGGTCAGCCCGCGAAGGGGTGCGCGGCCTTGATCTCGACGGCGATCTCGCGACCGTTCGGCGCCTCGTAGGCGACCGTGTCGCCCACGGCACGCCCGTTGATCGCGGCGCCCAGCGGCGACGTCGGGGAGAAGACCTCGATGTCCGCGGAGCCGGCGATCTCGCGCGAGCCCAGCAGGAACACCATCTCGTCGCCGGCGACGAGGGCGGTCACGACCATGCCGGGCTCGACGACGCCGTCGTCGGGCGGCGTGCCGATCTGCACGTTCCGCAGCTTCTGCTTGAGCTCGCGGATGCGCGCCTCCTGCTTCGCCTGCTCCTCGCGCGCGGCGTGGTAGCCGCCGTTCTCCTTGAGGTCACCCTCGTCGCGGGCGGCGGCGATGCGCGCGGTGATCTCGGCACGACCCTCACCCTCGAGGCGTGCGAGCTCGGTCTTGAGCCGGTCGTGCGCCTCCTGCGTCAGCCACGTGGGCTGCGACGTCTCGGTCACGGTCGCTCCTTCCTTGCCGTCTTCGTCCGGTGCGCACGGGTACGAGGGACGTGCACGTGTGCGGTGAGCCTGCCCTGCCAGCTGCCTGCCGGTCGCGTCGACCGGAGGGTCTCGCTGACCCTGGGCGGCGTATGAATCGACAAGGATAGCAAGACGGGTGTCCGGGTGGTGCACGCGCGTGGGTGAGCGCCTCAGGCGTCGGGGACCACGACGCAGGTCTCGACCGTCCCGGTGACCGCGAGCTCCGCGGTCGCCAGGGTCTCGGTGAGGCGCACGACGCTCGTGCGGGCCGGCCCGACGGTCACGGTGCGGAACCCGACCTCGGCGGCCGCCTGGTTGAGCGCCAGCAGCCGGCACTCGACCGTCGCCGCCGGGTCCTTCGTGACCTCGAACGTCATGACGACGCGGTCCGGCTCGACGCGGAACCCGTGGTCCTGCCAGCGCACCGCGTCGCGCTGCATGCCCGACATGATCCACGCGAGCACCGCGACGACGACCACCCCGGCGACCACCGACACGACGACCCACGTGCGGCGCGGCACCGGGGTCCCGTGCCCGTACCGGCCCGCCGGGGCACCTGCGTCCTGCTCCGTCACGTGGTCCGCTCCTGGTCGTCGGGCACGCCTGCCGGTCGGCCCGGCGCGGGCGGCTCCTGCCGGACGCTCGTCCGGGACGGACGGCCCCGAGCGGGCGTCGTGCACCCGGCGTGCGGCGAGGTGCGCGATCATTGTCCCTCGCCCCGTGCGCGCCACGCGCACGGGTGACCGACCCACGGAGGCCCCACGTGACCGGAGAACGGCTGCGCCTGCTGGCGGTGCACGCCCACCCCGACGACGAGTCGAGCAAGGGAGCCGCGACGACCGCGCGGTACGCGGCGGAGGGCGTCGACGTCCTCGTCGCGACCTGCACGGGCGGGGAGCGCGGCGACGTCCTCAACCCGAGCTACCCGCCGGTGGCCGACCCGGACCGGATGCACGAGATCCGGCGCGAGGAGATGGCGGCGGCCGCGAAGGCGCTCGGCGTGCGCCAGGAGTGGCTCGGCTTCGTCGACTCGGGGCTGCCCGAGGGCGACCCGCTCCCGCCGCTGCCCGAGGGGTGCTTCGCGCTGCAGCCGCTCGAGGTCGCCGCGCGCCCGCTCGTCGAGCTCGTGCGCCGCTTCCGCCCGCACGTCATCACGACGTACGACCCGACCGGCGGGTACCCGCACCCCGACCACATCATGTGCCACCGGGTCTCCGCGGAGGCGTTCGCCGCCGCGGGCGACCCCGAGCGCTACCGGGACTCCGGCGAGCCGTGGACGCCGCTCAAGCTGTACTACAACCACGGCTTCTCGATGGCGCGGATCCGGGCGGCGCACGAGGCGCTCGTCGAGCGCGGCCTCGAGTCCCCGTTCGGGGAGTGGGTCGAGTCCCGCGCGGCGCGCGAGATCCCCGAGCGCGAGGTCACGACGCGGATCGCCTGCGCCGACTTCTTCGGTGCGCGCGACGACGCGCTGCGGGCGCACGCGACCCAGATCGACCCCGAGGGCTTCTTCTTCGCGATGCCGCGCGACCTCGAGCGCGAGGTGTGGCCGTACGAGGAGTACGAGCTCGCCGAGTCGCGCGTGCCGGTCCGGCTGCCCGAGGACGACCTGTTCGCGGGCGTGCGTGAGGCCGTCCCCACGAGCCCTGCGACGGGCACCCCGTGAACGGCGCGGCGTTCGTCGTGCGGCTCGCGGCGACGCCGAGCCCCTCGCCCCTCGAGGTCCCGCTGTCCGAGCAGGCGTCCCCCGGGGTCCTCGGCTTCCTCGTGACGTTCGCGGTCGCGGTCGCGGCGATCCTGCTCGCGCTCTCGCTCACGCGGCACCTGCGCGTCGTCGACCGCCGGGCCGCGCAGGACGCCGTCCACCGGGTCGCCCTCCCACAGCGCCAGGCACGCGACCCGGGCGGAGGCCTTGCTCAGCCAC
>NZ_JBFTER010000038.1:0-39721 GCF_047229345.1 Cellulomonas jepli
ACGGCCGCATCGAGATCGCGGTGCCCGTGACCGCTGCGGAGGCCTTCGGGTGGAGCGCCGGCAGCGCCTTCCCGCTCCCGAGCTCGACGTCGCGGAGCTCGTCGCGTGGTGCGAGCCGAACCCGGCACGCGCCGACTGGTACGACGCCCGGGTCGGCGCGACGCTCCCGCGCTACGCCCCCGACGACCTCGAGCGCATGGTCGCCGAGCAGCGTGTCGACACCGTCGTCGTCACGAGCCCCGACCACACGCACGCCGACGTCGTCGCGCGCGTGCTCGACGCGGGCGCGGACGTGGTCGTCGAGAAGCCCCTCACGATCGACGCGAACGGCTGCCGCCGGATCACCGACGCGATCGCCCGCACCGGCCGCGACGTCGTCATGACGTTCAACTACCGGTACTCGCCCCGGAACTCCGCGCTGCGCGAGGTCATCGCCTCGGGCGTGATCGGGGAGGTCACGTCGGTGCACTTCGAGTGGGCGCTCGACACCGTGCACGGGGCGGACTACTTCCGCCGGTGGCACCGCGAGAAGGTGCACTCGGGCGGGCTGCTCGTGCACAAGTCGAGCCACCACTTCGACCTGGTCAACTGGTGGCTCTCGGACGTGCCCGTGCGCGTGTACGCGTCGGGCGCGCTGCGCTTCTACGGCGACAAGAACGCCGAGGTCCGCGGGCTCGGCGAGCGGCCCGTGCGCGGCACGGGGAACGCCGGCGACCCGTTCGCGCTCGACCTGACCAAGGACCCGCGGCTGCAGGCCCTCTACCTCGACGCCGAGCACCACGACGGCTACGTGCGCGACCAGGACGTCTTCGCCCCCGGCATCACGATCGAGGACAACATGGCGGTCCTCGTCGACTACCGCCGCGGCGCGACGCTCACGTACTCGCTCAACGCGCACAGCCCCTGGGAGGGGTACCGGGTCACGGTGAACGGGACCGCCGGGCGCGCCGAGCTCGAGGTGGTCGAGCGCGGGGCGGTCGTGGTCGACGACGAGGGGAACGCGGTGCTCGACCCGAGCGCGACGCCCGGCGGCGTGACCGCGGACCCGGTCCGCCCCGAGGGGGAGCGCCTCGTGGTCCAGCGGCACTGGGAGCGCGCGGTCGAGCACCCGATCCCGGTCGGCGAGGGCAGTCACGGTGGCGGCGACGCGATCCTGCTGTCCGACGTCTTCCGCGGCCCGTCGGCGGACCCGCTCGGGCGTCCCGCGGGCTTCCTCGACGGCGTGCGAGCGGTCTCGGTGGGGATCGCCGCGAACCAGTCGATGCTCACCGGCCAGCCGGTGCGCGTCGCCGACCTCGGGCTGGGGGCTGACCTGACGGCGCCCTGACGGGCGGCCAGGCGGAGGGGCGGGCGCCCGTGCCGCGGGCGTCCCGGGGCCGATCGCTCATCTCCCGGCACGTCCGGTCGATACGCAGGGCGACCCGTGACGACTGGAGAAGCGTGATCAGCAACCGGACCAAGTCCCGCCTCGGGGTGGTGACGCCCCTCGTGGCGCTCGTCGCCGTGTGCCTCGGGGCCCGCAGCGCGACCTCGCGTGCCGCGTCGCAGCTCGCCGCCGGTGACGCCGCAGCCGCCGCCGACACCCTCGCGTCGCTCGCGTGGCTCGGGTGGGTGCCCGTGCTCGTCGTCATCCCGTCGGTCGCGTTCGCGATGTGGGCGCAGGTCAGCATCACGCGCCCCCTGCGGCGCACCGGCGAGTTCCTCCGGCAGATCCACTCGGGCGACCTGTCGGGCCGGATGGAGTCGCTCGGCAACGACGAGCTCGGCCTCATGGGGACGGCGCTCAACGGCACCGTCGACTGGATGGCGACGACCGTGCGCGGCCTCCGGAGCAGCGCCGGCGCGCTGCGCCAGTCCGCCGACCGGCTCGCGGGCGTCAGCGGCTCGATGACGGGTGCGGCGAGCACGACGGCCACGCAGCTCGACATCGTCGACGACGCGGCGCGCGGCGTGACCGCGGACGCCCAGACGGTGGCCGCGGGTGCCGACCAGATGCGCCAGGCCATCAACGAGATCTCGCACAACGCCGGCCAGGCGGCGCTCATCGCGGACGACGCGGTGCGGGCGGCGTCGGCGGCGCAGGAGACGGTCGGCCGCCTCGGCGACGCCAGCGCGGAGATCGGCCAGGTCATCAAGCTCATCACCTCGATCGCGGAGCAGACGAACCTCCTCGCGCTCAACGCGACGATCGAGGCGGCACGTGCGGGCGAGGCCGGCAAGGGGTTCGCGGTCGTCGCGAGCGAGGTCAAGGAGCTCGCCCGCGAGACGGCGACCGCGACCGAGTCGATCACCGCGCAGGTCGGGTCGATCCAGTCCCAGACCGGCCGTGCGGCGACGGAGCTCGCGAGCGTCACGGACGTCATCAAGACGATCTCCGAGTACCAGGCGAGCATCTCCGCCGCGGTCGAGGAGCAGTCCGCGACGACCGCGCACATGTCGCGCGCGGTCGCGGGTGCCGCGGCCGGCTCGGAGCGCATCGCGAGCTCGATCTCGTCGGTGCGGGCCGCGGCGCGCGAGGCGCAGGACGGCGCGGCGGCGACCGAGTCGGCGGCGCGCGAGATGCGCGAGCTCTCGGGCGAGCTGCTCGCGATGGTCTCGACGATCAAGGCCTGACGCGTTCCCCGAGCTCGCGGCGGACCCCGGCACGCACGAGGCTCGACGCACACGGGCCCGACGCACGACGACGCCCGCCCGACCCCTGCCGTGAGCAGGGACGGGCGGGCGTCGTCGTACCCGGCGGCGGCACCGGGCACGCGTGCGCGGGACGCCGGTGCGTCAGGTGTCGATGCGCCGACCCGTGCGGGAGACACCCTCCATGTCCTCGAGCGCGATGCCCTTGGTCTCGGGCACCTTGGTCAGGACGAACACGAAGGACAGGGCCGCGAAGATCGCGTACATCAGGTAGGGACCGGTCGCGCCGAACGCCTCGAGCATCGGCGGGAACGAGACCGTGATCAGGAAGTTCGCGATCCACTGGCACGCGGCGGCGACGCCGAGCGCCGCGGCGCGGATGCGGTTCGGGAACATCTCGCCGAGCAGGACCCACACGAGCGGGCCCCACGACGCGCCGAAGAAGACGACGAACGCGTTGGCCGCGACGAGCGCCACGACACCCCAGCCCTCCTCCAGCCGGACGTTCTCCCCGGTGCCGGTCGAGTGGGTGAAGGCGAGCGCCATGAGACCGAGCGAGATGGTCATGCCCGCCGAGCCCGCGAGCAGGATCGGCCGGCGGCCCACCTTGTCGATGAGGGCGATCGCGATGAACGTCACGAGCACGTTCGTCACGGAGGTCGCGACGGTCACGACGAACGAGTCGGACTCGTCGAACCCGACCGCCTGCCACAGCGTGACCGAGTAGTAGAAGATCACGTTGATCCCGACGAACTGCTGGAACACCGAGAGCAGGATGCCGACCCAGACGATGGGCAGCAGCCCGAACGAGGGACCGCGCAGGCTCGCCTGCTGGGCGAGCGCCTTGTCCGCCGCGATCGTCTTCTCGATCTGGTGCACGCGCTCGACGGGGTCCTCGTCGGCGCCGGAGACCGAGCGCAGCACCTCGACGGCCTCGTCCCTGCGGCCGACCGCGACGAGGTACCGCGGCGACTCGGGGATCCGCAGCGCGAGGACCCCGTAGACGGCGGCGGGCACGACGGCCACGAGGAACATCCAGCGCCAGGCGTCGAGCCCGAACAGCGACGGCTCCGCCGCCCCGCCCGCGGTGTTGGCGAACACCGCGTCGGAGAGCAGGGCCGCGAAGATGCCGATCGTGATCGCGAGCTGCTGGAGGGAGCCGAGGCGCCCGCGCATCGCGGTGGGCGCGATCTCCGCGATGTACGCGGGGGCGATGACCGACGCGATGCCGATGCCGAGACCGCCGACGATGCGCCACAGGATGAGGTCGTAGACCGAGAAGGCGAAGGCGGCCCCGATCGAGGACACGAAGAACAGGACCGAGCCGAGCAGCATGACCTTCGTGCGGCCCCACCGGTCGGCGAGGCGCCCCGCGCCCCACGCACCGACCGCGCACCCGAGCAGGGCGACGGCGACCGCGAAGCCCGTCACGGCGGCACTCAGGCCGAACTCGCCCTCGATGGCCTCGACCGCGCCGTTGATCACCGAGCTGTCGAAGCCGAACAGGAACCCGCCGACCGCCGCGGCGACCGCGAGGCCGACCGCCTTGCCGTGCGACGGATGGCGACCCGACGCCCCGGCCGAGCCCTGCGACGGTCGTGCAGCGGATGACGACATGGCGACGCCCTTTCCCTTGCTGGCCGATCACGGTCGGCGGCGCGGGAACCGTCCTCGCTGACGACGTGCGCTGCAGGATCGACCTGTCTGACAATCTAACGATGACCACCTCAGACGGCGCGGCGAGGCGTCCACGACGCCCGGCGATGCTCGACCCCCGACAGGCCGACGAGCTCCCCGGCGACATCGACCCCGCCCTGCGCTCGGAGATCGCGCACACCACGGCGGGCGCGATCGTCCACCAGGGCCGCAGCGCGGGTGACGACCCCGAGCTCGTCGCGCGGCTCGTGAGCCTCGTGGAGGCCGAGGGGCTCGACGTCGTCGCCGCGATGTGGGCCGACAGCCCCGCGGAGACGCTGCCCGGCGCGCTCTGGCGGCTGTACGTGCTGCGCGAGTGGGTGCGCCGCGACCCGCAGACCCTCGCGGAGCGCTACCGCCTGGGCGTCGAGGCGGCCCCGGTGCACGACGTCGTCGCGGGCGTCGCGAGCCCGCCCGGACCGAACGACCTGCGCGACCTCGCCGACGCGGTGCTCTCGGGCGTGTACACGGGCGACCTCGCGGTGGCGCTCGAGCGCGGGGCGGCGTTCTGCCGGGTCCTGGCGACGGGTGCCGCGTTCGACGCCGACTACCTCGAGGGCACGGACTCCGACGCGGCGCACCGCCTGACGCGCGGCGCGTCGTCGCTGGTGCGGACCGCGGAGGAGCTCGAGCACGCGGCGAGCCTGTGGCGCGCGGGGCGGCTCGAGTGACGGGCCCCGAGGTGCATCCCCGCGTGCCCGACGACGCGACGGGGCAGGGGCCGGACGGCGCGCGCGCTCCCGGCGGGGAGGGCGCGGAGCACGGCGGCACGCTCCACGGGGTGCGGGAGTGGCTGACGCGCCTGCCGCGGCCGGTGCGGGTCCCGCTCGTCGTCGTGACCGGCTGCACCCTGCTGCTCGCCGGCACCGCGATGCTCGTGCTCCCCGGGCCGGGGCTGCTCGTGATGTTCGCGGGCGTCGCGGTGCTCTCGGCCGAGTTCCCGTGGGCCGGGCGGCTCGTGGTCCGGATCCGGCTGCTCGTGAGGCGGGTCTGGGTCCCGGTCCGGAGGTGGCTGGGCCGGGAGCGGTGAGCGGTGGGGACCCGTGGGGCGCGCCGGGGTCACCCGTGCGGGTGCCCGGTCCGTCGCATCCGGGTGACGTGCGGCGCCGCGAGCCGGGCCGGTCGCGGCGCCCTTCGTGGTGCGGGTCCGGCCCCGGCGACGGGTGTCCCGCGGCTCGGCGGCCGCAGGCGGGGCGTGGGTCTCGTCACAGCGACCGTCCAGACGGACGGGCGTACAGTTGTTGCCGACGCCGGGTCGCGGTAGCCCCGGGCTCCACATTAAGCCGCCTCGAGCGGCCTTCGCGCCGACAGGCGCTCCCGGCCCGGCGTCACTCACCCCCCACCGCGACGTCGCGTGCTGTACAGATCCAGGGTTGCGTGTTCACCCGAGCGTTGCCCTAGCCTGTCTGCGACATGCGTCCCCTTCACCGGAGCCTCCCGTGCGCCTGCGCCTGACCCCGCGCGACACCTCGTTCTTCGACCTCCTCGCAGCATCGGCGGCTCATCTGGTCACCGGTGCCAACCTGCTCGGCGAGCTCCTCGGCGCCGACCGCCAGACCCGCAAGGAGATCGGCAAGCGCATCAGCGACGCCGAGCACCTCGCCGACGAGGCGACCCACACGATCATGCGTCGGCTCAACCAGACGTTCGTGACGCCGTTCGACCGCGACGACATCTACAACCTCGCGTCGGCGCTCGACGACTGCATGGACTTCATGGAGGAGGCCGCCGACCTGATCGTGCTCTACAAGCTCGACGGTCTGCCGGCGCGCGTCTCCGACCAGGTCCAGGTGCTGCAGCGCGCCGCGGAGCTCACCGCCGAGGCCATGCCGCGACTGCGCTCGATGGAGAACCTGTCCGACTACTGGATCGAGATCAACCGTCTCGAGAACCAGGCGGACAAGGTCCACCGCAAGCTCCTCGCGCAGATGTTCGACGAGATCACCGACCCCATCCAGCTCATGAAGCTCAAGGAGGTCGTGGAGAAGCTCGAGGACGCCGCCGACGCCTTCGAGCGTGTCGCGAACATGGTCGAGACCATCGCGCTCAAGGAGTCCTGAGCTCCGGTGGAGACTGCGCTCGTCATCGTCGTCGTCGCGTTCGCACTCGGCTTCGACTACACCAACGGCTTCCACGACGCGGCCAATGCCATCGCGACCTCGGTCTCGACGCGTGCCCTGACGCCGCGCGCGGCGCTCATCATGGCTGCGGTGATGAACTTCGCCGGCGCGCTGCTCGGCACCGAGGTCGCCGAGACGATCGCCAAGGAGATCGTCAACCTGGACAACGCGCCGAGCCCGCACTTCGCGCTCGTCGTCGTGCTGTGCGCGCTCATCGGCGCGATCACCTGGAACCTGATCACGTGGTGGTTCGGGCTGCCGTCCTCCTCGACGCACGCGCTCATCGGCGGGCTCGTGGGCGCCGGGGTCGCGTCGGGGCTGAGCATCTACTGGTCGGCGATCGTCGACAAGGTCGTCCTGCCGATGATCATCTCGCCGCTCGTCGGGTTCGGGCTCGCGTTCTTCCTCATGGTCGGCGTCCTGTGGATCGTCCGGCACAACGCCCCCGCCAAGACGACCCGCCGGTTCCGCCTCGCGCAGACGGCGTCCGCCGCCGCGATGGCGCTCGGGCACGGCCTGCAGGACGCGCAGAAGACGATGGGCGTCATCTTCCTCGCGCTCCTCTCGGTGGGGTGGGCCAACCCCGACGACGGCATCCCGCTGTGGGTCAAGCTCTCGGCCGCCGCCGCGATCTCCGCGGGCACGTACGCGGGCGGCTGGCGCATCATGCGCACGCTCGGCCGCAAGATCATCGAGCTCGACCCGGCGCGCGGCTTCGTCGCCGAGTCCGTCGCGGCGATCGTGCTCTACGTCAACGCGTTCGCGCTGCACGCGCCCGTCTCGACGACCCACACGATCACCTCGGCGATCATGGGCGTCGGCGCGACCAAGCGGCTCTCGGCCGTGCGCTGGGGCGTCGCCAAGAACATCGGTGCGGCGTGGGTCCTGACCATCCCGGCCGCCGCGCTCGTGGCCGCGGTCATCTTCTGGGTCCTGAGCCCGATCCTGAACTGACGCCGCCGGTCGCGTCGGCCCGGTCGGGGTCGGCTCGGTCCGCGTCGGCCCGGTCGGAGCCGGCTCAGTCGTGCCGGACGGGCGTGTGCCGCTCCGTCGCGACGAGGCGGGGGCCCTTGGCCGAGTCGACGACGTGCGCGACCAGCATCTCGCCGGGCCGCAGGAACGGGTCCTCGTGCGGGAGCTCGTCGGCCACGGCGCGCCGCGAGTGCTGCGCGAGCACGTCGAGCACGGTCGGGAGCACCGGGCGGTGCGTGCACAGCACGACGTCGTGCCGCGACCCCAGCAGCGTCTCGACGAGCGCGGCGACGCGCGCGGGGGAGTCCTCGTGCCGTGACTCCGTCAGCTCGGGGGCGAGCCGGGGCTCGAGGTGGGTCGCACCCGCGTACGGCGCGAGCGTCTGCGTGCAGCGGGCCCAGTGGCTCGTCACGAGGTCGGTGACGCCGAACGCGGAGAGCACGGGCACGAGCTGCTCGGCCTGCTCCTGGCCGGTGCGGGTGAGCGGGCGGTCGTCCTCGCTGCCCGGCCAGCTGCTGCGCTTGCGCGCCTGCCCGTGCCGGGCCACGACGAGGACCCGCGTGTCGAGCCGCTCCTTCGCGTGCTCCGCGAGCAGCATGTCGAGCGGCTCGCGGTCCTCCGCGCGCGTGAGCTTCTTGCGCGCCACGTCCGCGTCGAGCCAGCGCACCGCGTCGATCTCGTCGCGCGAGGCCCGCGGCACCGGAGGGCGCGCGAGCAGCGCAGGCCCGTCGGGCCGCCCGGCGACCTGCGCCGCCCAGTAGTGCACGCGCTTGAGGCGGCCGTCGGAGATCCGGTACTCGAGCCCGGGCAGGCGCCGCCCGAGCACGACGTCGTGCCCCGTCTCCTCGGCGACCTCGCGGACCGCGGCCACCGCGGGCGTCTCGTCGCCCTCGAGCTTGCCCTTGGGCCAGGACCAGTCCTTGTAGCGGGGCCGGTGCACGAGCGCGAGCTGGAGGCGCTCCTGGCGCACGCGCCAGACCAGCGCCCCCGCCGCCTCGACGACCGTCTCCGGCGCCTGCTTCGTCGTGCTCACCGGCTCACCGGGAGGCCCCCGGGCGGCGCCGCTGACGCTGGATGAGCGCGGTCTGCTGGTCGAGCAGCGGTGCGCCGTCGGGGCCCGTGTGGTGCCGGGTCCACGTCCCGTCGGCCGCGAGGTGCCAGGTCGACGTGCCGTCGTCCATCGACTCGTCGAGCAGGCTCACGAGCTCCGCGGTCTGGTCCGGGTCCGCGAGCCGCACGAGGGCCTCGACGCGGCGGTCCAGGTTGCGGTGCATGAGGTCGGCCGAGCCGATGAAGACCTCGGGCCCCTCCTCGTCGGGCTGCGAGCTGCGCGAGGACGGCACACCGTCGGACGCCGCGAACGCGAAGATGCGCGCGTGCTCGAGGAACCGGCCGAGGATCGACCGCACGCGGATCGTCTCGCTGAGACCCGGCACGCCCGGCCGGACCGCGCAGATCCCGCGGACCACGAGGTCGACGGGCACGCCCGCCTGCGACGCGCGGTACAGGGCGTCGATGACGGCCTCGTCGACCATCGAGTTGACCTTGATCTTGATCCACGCGGGCTTGCCCGCCCGCGCGGCGGCGGCCTCGCGGTCGATCCGCTCGACGAGCCCCGAGCGCACCGAGCGCGGCGCCACGAGCAGCCGGTGGAAGCGCGACTTGGGCGCGTACCCCGAGAGCTGGTTGAACAGGCGCGTGAGGTCCTGGCCGACGTCCGGGTCGCACGTGAGCAGCCCGAGGTCGGTGTAGAGCCGCGCCGTCTTCGGGTTGTAGTTGCCCGTGCCGATGTGGCAGTAGCGGCGCAGCCCGTCGGGCTCCTGGCGCACGACGAGGCTGAGCTTGCAGTGCGTCTTGAGGCCGACGATGCCGTAGACGACGTGCACGCCGGCCTGCTCGAGCTTGCGGGCCCACGAGATGTTGGCCTGCTCGTCGAACCGGGCCTTGATCTCGACGAGCGCGAGGACCTGCTTGCCGGCCTCGGCCGCGTCGATCAGGGCGTCGACGATCGGGGAGTCGCCCGAGGTCCGGTACAGCGTCTGCTTGATCGCGAGCACGTGCGGGTCCGCGGCAGCCTGCTGCAGGAACGTCTGCACCGACGTCGAGAACGAGTCGTACGGGTGGTGCAGCAGGATGTCGCGGCGCCGGATCGCGGCGAACGCGTCGCTCGCCGACGCGCTCTCGACCTCGGCGAGGTACCGGTGCGTCGAGCCCGCGAAGCGCGGGTTCTGCAGCGCCGGGCGGTCCAGGTCGGCGACGAGGTTGAGGCCCGTGTGGTCGAGCGGCGCGGGCAGCTCGTAGACCTCCTCGTCGACGACGCCGAGCTCGCGCACGAGCAGGTCGCGGATGCGCGGGGAGATCCCGTCGGCGAGCTCGAGGCGCACGGGCGGGCCGAAGCGGCGGCGGAGCAGCTCCTTCTCCATCGCCTGGAGGAGGTTCTCGGCGTCGTCCTCCTCGACCTCGACGTCCTCGTTCCGGGTGACGCGGAACGTGTGGTACTCGACGACCTCCATGCCCGGGAACAGGTGGTCGAGGTGCTGGGAGATGACGTCCTCGAGCGGCACGAACGACGTCGGGCCCATCTCGACGGCCGCGGCCTGGTTGTTCGGGCGGCCGCGCGCGTCGACCGCGATGTACCGGGGGAGCAGCGGCGGGACCTTGACGCGCGCGAAGTGCTCCTTGCCGGTCTGCGGGTTGAGCACGACGACGGCGAGGTTGAGCGAGAGCCCCGAGATGTACGGGAACGGGTGCGCCGGGTCGACCGCGAGCGGCGTGAGCACCGGGAAGATCTGCTTGCGGAAGAACTTGTGCAGGCGCTCCTGCTCGTCCTCGCCGAGCTCGTCCCAGCGGGCGAGCGTGATGCCCTCGGCGGCGAGCGCGGGCTGGACCTGCTCCGTGAAGCAGCGGGCGTGGCGGGCCATGAGCTCGTGCGCGCGCACGCTGATCGCCTCGAGCACCTGGCGCGGGCTCAGGCCCGACGCCGCGGTCACCGCGAGGCCGGTCGCGATGCGCCGCTTGAGGCCGGCGACGCGGACCATGAAGAACTCGTCGAGGTTCGAGGCGAAGATCGCGAGGTAGCGGACGCGCTCGAGCAGCGGCTGCTCGGGGTCCTCGGCGAGCTCGAGCACGCGCTGGTTGAACGCGAGCCAGCTGATCTCGCGGTCGAGGAACCGGTCGTCGGGCAGCGGCTCGTCCTCGGGGGAGTCCGCGTGCGCCGAGGCGGGCTCGTCGGCGATGTGCTCCGCGATGTGCGCGGCGAGCTCGGGCGGCAGCGGGCGCGGCCCGGGACGGCCCGTCACGTGGTCGACCGGCGCCTCGGCCGGGTCGGCCGGGGGGAGCGGGACGGCGCGCGTCGCCTCGGCGAGGGTCGCGGCGTCGTCCGGTGTCTCGACCACCGCGGCGGCCGCGGACGCGGCGCGCGTCGTGCGGGCCGAGCGGGTCGTGCGCGTACGGCGTGCTGGCGTGGCGTCGGTCATCGTTCCATCGTTCCACTCGGAGGTGAACCGGGGGTGTCCGGCAGGGTGGGCGGTTCGGCGGGGCTGGTCGCGCCCGCGGGGTCCGGGGTGGGTGGCACGTGCCCCGGGGAGCCGAGCAGCACGTCGACCGCGCTGCGCACGAAGCCCGCGCGCGTGTACGTGCGGACGGCGGCGGCGTTCTCGCGCTCGGTGTACAGGATCACGGCGTCCAGCCCCCTTGCGGCGAGGTGCTCGAGCGCGAGGGCCGTGAGCGCGCCGCCCAGGCCGAGGCCCTGCGCGTCCGGGTCGACGCCGAGCGCGTAGATCTCGCCGACCGGCTCGGGGTTCGTCGCGTCGGGCGCGTGCACCTTGGTCCACAGCGACGCGAGCAGCTCACCGTCGCGCTCGGCGAGCAGCAGGCCCGCGGGGTCGAACCACGGCTCCGCCTCGCGGGCGCGCAGGTCCGCGAGGGTCATCCGGCCCTGCTCGGGGTGGTCGGTGAACGCGCGCGCGTTGACGCGCAGCCACGCCTCTTCGTCCTGCCCGGGGACGAACGGGCGGACGCGCACGCCGTCGGGCAGGGGGCGCGCGGGCGGCAGGCTCGGTGCCGCCGTCGGGGTGCCCGTCGTGGCGCCGGTCGCGACCCGTCCGTCGGCCGCCACCTCGGACGCCCCGGGCGTGAGGTCGAGGCGCATCTGCCAGAGCTCGCGCACCGGCACGAGCCCGTGCCGCGCGGCGAGGGCGCGTGCCGCAGGGAGGTCGCCGTGCGCCCAGACCGCGAGCGAGCCGTGGGCGTCCCCGGCGGCGACCGACCCGGCGCCGCCGAGCAGCGCGGTCCCCGTGCCGCGGCGGCGGGCGTCCGGGGCGACGACGAGCTCGGCCGTCGGGTCCGGGGTCGCCGCGAGGTCGACCTGCGCGTAGCCGACGAGAGCCCCCGCGTCGTCGCGCGCGAGCACGTGGCGCACGTCGGCGGCCGGGTCGCGGAGCCACAGGAGCGGCTGCTCCGACAGGGGTGCGACGCCGTCGACGGTCTGCGCCGCCTCGGCGACCCGGCGCACGTCGGCGGCCACCGCCTCAGCGAGCGGACCGGTCACGACGTCGAGGGCCACCATGCGGCTCATCCCACCACGGGGCGCGGGGTGCGCGCAGGGCGACGGGCCGGAGCCGGCCCGGCGAGGGCGAGCGCGCCGGGGCGTGACGCGGGCAGGCGGGAGCGGGCGGGCGCGAGCGACGGACCCGAGCCGCGCCGGGCACCTACGACGCGGCGGACGGGGCAGCTCGCGCGAACCGGGCCGCCCGCGCGAGCCGCTCACCCAGGCCGGGGGGCACCTCGTCGGGCAGGGCGTCGAGCGGCCACCAGGCGACGTCGGTGCTCTCGTCGCTCACCGCGACCGCAGCCGCGGGGTCGGCGAGGACGACGAACCCGACGTCGAGGTGCCACGCGCACCGCCCGAAGCCGTCGCCGAGCGCGTGCCGGTCGAGGTCGGCGGCGCGGCGCACCGGGACCTCGGCGTCGGCCACTCCGGTCTCCTCCCGCAGCTCGCGCAGCGCGGCCGCGAGGACGTCGGCGTCGCCCGGGTCGAGGTGGCCGCCGGGCTGGACCCAGAACCTGCCCTTGCGGTGGAAGCACAGCAGCGCCCGCGTGAGCGACGGGTCGAGCACGAGGGCGCTCGCCGTCACGTGCTCCGGGACCGCCCGGCCGAGCGCGGCGTCGCCGTGCGCCTCCAGGTGCGCGAGCACGCGGGCACGCACGGCCGAGGGGCCCGGCTCCTCGGTGCCGAGGCCCGTGACCACGCGGCGGACGTCGTCGAGCAGCGCGCTCACGTGGCCGTCGCCCGCGCCGCGGCGGCCGGCGACCCCGGCCACTCGTCCGCGAGCATCGCGAACACCAGCTCGTCCGACCACTCGCCCTTGAACAGCTCGTTGCGGACGAAGTGCGCCTCGTGCCGCAGCCCGAGCCGCGCCGCGAGCCGCGCCGACGCGCCGTTGCGGGCGTCGAGCCGCGCGACGACCCGGTGCAGGCCGAGGCCGTCGAACCCGAGGCCGAGCAGCGCCGCCGCCGCCTCGTTCGCGTACCCACGCCCCTGCACGTCCGGGTGCAGCACGTAGCCGATCTCGCCGGCGGCGTGCACGACGCTGTGGAAGAACAGCACGACGTCGCCGACGAGCCGCCCGGTGCCGCGCTCCTCGACGCCGAGCGTGAGCGTCTGGCCGGCGTCGGTCAGCTCGTGACGCGCCCAGTCGCCCGCGAGCCGCGCGCGCAGCACCTCGAGCGTCATCGGCTCGAACGGCAGGTACCGGCACACCTCCGGGTCGCCGCGGTACGTGAGCATCGCGTCGAGGTCCGCCTCGGTGAGCGGCCGCAGCAGCAGGCGTGGGGTGGCGATCGGGTAGGTCGGGCGCAGGTGCACGGCGCCCAGCCTGGCACCCCGCGACGGCGACCGGTACTCACCCCCAGTCGCAGGCCAGACGTGCGTCCGCGACGACGGCTGCCACCGGGCGACCCCAGGCGCGCACGAACCCGTCGGCGTCCTCCGCGGTCGCGAAGTACAGCACCCGACCCCACGCCTGCGTGCTCTCCGGCAACGCGAGGGCCGCCGTGGACCCGGGGACGCACGCCACCGGTGTGCCGGTGAGGTCGTACCCGTGCGCGCGGAGCTCCTCCTGCACGGCCTCGTCGTCCGGCGGCGGGGCGTCGGTCTCGCCGCCCACCTCGAGCCACACGGCCCACCACGGGCCGCCCTCGCCGTACATCACCTCGTTCTCGGGCACGGCCGTCGGCCAGAGCACGTCCGGTGCGGGCGGCGGGCTGACCGACGGTGCGGTCGGGGTCGGGGTGGCCTGGACCAGCACGGTCGGCGTGGGCGTGGGCGTGGACCTCGCGGCCGGGGTCGTGCGGGCGCCCTGCGTCGGCTGCTCGACGGGCCGGACGGGCGCCGGCGACGTGAGCCCCTGCGCCGCGAGCACCCCGACGAGCACCGCCGCGGCCGCAGCGCCGCCCACGGCGCCGGTCACGCGGACGGCCCTCCGGCGGCGCGCGAGCGCACGCACGCGCCGCGCCTCGGTCCGGGGGTCCGGGGCGGACCGCGCGAGCACGCGGCCCTCGGCGTCGGCGAACTCGTCGAGGACGGAGCGCAGGTCGCGGGTCATCGGGGGCTCCTTCCGGTGCGTGCGGAGACGGGCACGGTCTCGGCCTCGGGGCCGGCGGGTAGGACGACGTCGTCGCCCAGGACCGTGCGGAGCGTGCGGGTCCCGTCCGCGAGGTAGCGCTTGACGGCGCCGTCGCTCACGCGGAGCGCACGGGCGATGTCGGCGACGGGCAGGTCGTCCATGTACCGGAGCACCACGCACGCCCGTTCGCGTGCCGGCAGCGACGCGAGCGCGGCGCGGACGTCGAGCCCCGCGACGGCGGTCTCGTCGGGGTCGGGACGCGCGGCTCGCACGGCGAACAGCGGCGCCCGCGTGCGCCACGCGCGCTCGCGACGCAGGCCGTCGAGGAACACCGTGCGGATCGCCGCGCGGACGTACGCCTCGGCGGCGGCCGAGTCCCGCAGCGTCCGCTCGCGCGCGACGGTACGGACGAGCGCCTCCTGCAGCAGGTCCTCGGCGGCCCTCCGGTCGAGCGTCAGCAGAGCCGCGTACCCGGCGAGCGCCGCCCGTCGGGTACGGAGGACCTCCTCGAGCAGCTCGTTGGCCTGGGGCACCGTGCGTCCTTCCCGTCGTCCGACCGTCACCTGGATCAACGCAGCCCGCGGCCCGAACGTTGGGTCGGACGCGCGACGCCGGGACGTGACGGCGCGCACCGATCCGCACACGTCCCCCGCGAGGTCTCCTCGGGCGGTCCCGGTCCCGGTGGGAGAATGGGGCAGTGCCCCCGACGACCCTGCCCCGCCGCGTGCGGGTCGTGGGGATCAGCGGTGCGGGCAAGACCACGACGGCGCACGAGGCCGCCCGGAGGCTCGGCGTCCCGCACCTCGAGCTCGACGACGTCTTCTGGCTCCCCGGCTGGCAGCTGCGCGAGCTCGACGACGGATCGCGCGAGCTGCGCGAGCGGCTGGCGCGGGCTCCGGACGGCTGGGTCGCGTGCGGGAACTGGCACACCCGCGTCGGGTCCCTGCTCGACGACGTCGACCTCGTGGTGTGGCTCGACCACCCGCGGTGGCTCGTCATGGCGCAGGTCGTGCGCCGCACGCTCGTGCGGGCGGTGACGCGGCGGGAGCTCTGCAACGGCAACCGCGAGCTCTGGTCGGGGATGGTCGCGCGGGACCCCGAGCACAACATCGTGCTCTGGACCTGGACGCGGTACGCGAGCACGCAGGAGCGGTACCGGGCGCTCGCCGCCGAGGGGACGGTGCCCGTGCTGCGGCTGCGCGGGCGGCGTGCGGTGCGCGCGTGGCTGGACGGGCTCGGGGGGCCGGCGTGAGCGGCACGGTGCCCGCGGCCGCGGAGACGCCGGCAGCCGACCCGACGCCGGCGGCCGGCCCGACGTCCGCCGCCGCTCCTACGCCGGCGGTCGACGTGACGCCGGCAGCCGACCTGACGCCGGCGGCCGACCTGACGTCCGGCGCCGCTCCGACGCCGGCGGCCGACCCGACGCCGGCGGACGCGCCGACGTCTGCGGCAGCGCCGACCCCGCTCCCGCCGGACGTGGACGTCGTAGTCGTCGGCGCGGGGCAGGCCGGGCTGTCGGTGGCCTTCCACCTGCGGCGCGTCGGCTTCGTCCCGCACGCCGAGGCGCAGCGCACCGGGTCCGGAGCACGCGGGACGTTCGTCGTGCTCGACGCCGACGCGGCGCCGGGCGGGGCGTGGCAGCACCGCGCGGTCGGGCTGACGATGGCGCACGTCCACGGCGTCCACGAGCTGCCCGGCTCGGTGCTCCCCGGCGCCGGCCCCGACGAGCTCGCGCGTGACGTCATCAGCGCGTACTTCGCGGCGTACGAGGCGGAGCACGCGCTGCACGTGCGGCGCCCGGTCCAGGTGCGTGAGGTGCGGGACGTGGGAGGCCCGGACCGGCTGCTCGCGGTCGAGACCGTCGAGTCGTCGGCCGTGGCCGCCCGGGCCGCCGACGCCGGCGCCGACGACGGACCGCGGCGCCGCGTCGACCCAGGGCCGCGGGCGCGGACGTGGCGCACGCGTGCGGTCGTCAACGCGACCGGGACGTGGAACAAGCCGTTCTGGCCGGCGTACCCGGGCCGCTCGACGTTCCGCGGCCGCCAGCTGCACTCGCGCGACGTGCACGACGTCGCGGACCTCGCCGGCGAGCGCGTGATCGTCGTCGGCGGCGGGACGTCCGCGGTGCAGCTGCTGCTCGCGCTCGCGGACGTCGCGGAGCGCACGACCTGGGTCACGCGGCGTGAGCCCCGCTGGATCGACGACGCCGCGCTGACCCCCGAGCTGGGGCGCGAGGCGGTCGCGCGGGTCGCGGAGCGCACCGCGGCGGGCCTGCCGCCCGAGAGCGTCGTGAGCGTCACCGGGCTCCCGCTCACCGACGCCTACCGGGCCGGCATCGCGTCGGGCGTGCTCGTGCGCCGCCCGATGTTCGCCCGGCTCGTGCCGCGCGGTGCGCGCTGGGAGGTCGGGTCCGTGCCCGACGACGTCCCGGTCTACGTGCGTGCCGACACGGTCGTCTGGGCGACGGGGTTCCGCTCGGCGCTCGACCACCTGGCGCCGCTGCGCCTGCGCGGGCCTGGCGGCGGGATCGTCATGGAGGGCACGCAGGTCGCCGCCGACCCGCGGCTCCAGCTCGTCGGGTACGGACCGAGCGCGTCGACGATCGGCGCGAACCGGGCCGGGCGCGAGGCCGTGCGGAACCTGCGGCGCGCGCTCGGGGTCTGAGCGGGGTGACCGGCGGCGTCGCACGCCGACGGCCCGGCCCCGTGCGGTCGGACCGGGCGGCCGCGCACGCCGACGGCCCGGCCCCGTGCGGCCGACCGGGCGGACGCGCACGCCGACGGCCCGGCCCCGAGAGGTCGGGACCGGGCCGCCGGTCGTGCGGTGTCGCTGACCCGAGGTCAGCGGGGTGGGTTCAGCCGGGTGGCGTCAGCCCGCCGTGCACGCGACCGGCACGGTGCCGGTCGGGGCCGTGCCGGCGCCGATGAAGCCGTACGTCGTGGTCGCGCCCGCGCCGAGCAGGCCGTTCCACGCCGCGTTCTTCACCGTGTTCGTCGCGCCCGAGGCCGAGTGCGTGCCGCTCCAGAGCTGGGAGACGCTGCTGCCGGCCGGGAGCTGGAACGACGTCGTCCAGCTGCCGATCATCTTCGAGCCGGCCGCGACGGTGACGGAGGCCTGGTAGCCGCCGCCCCAGCTGTTGCCGACCGAGAGCGTCGCCGAGCACGCGCCGGTGCCCTGCGTGGCGGTCGGGGTCGGGGTCGGGGTGGCCGTGGGGGTCGGCGTCGGGGTGACCGTCGGAGTCGGCGTCACGGTGACGGTCGGGGTCGGCGTGGGCGTCGGGGTCGGGCCACCGAAGACGGTCGCCGTCTTCGCGGTCGCCTTGATGCCGTTGGCGCCGTCGAACAGGCGCGTGCCCCACGGGGACAGCGCGTTCTTGTTGAAGCCCGTGACGAGGTCCAGGTACTCGACGCCGCCGCCGTTGCCGCTCCACGACCAGCCGAGCCAGCCGATGCCGCGCGCCTGCGACTCCGCGAGGATCGTGTCCTCGTCGGGGTTGCCGTCGGAGTGGTCGAACCCGAACTCGCCGACGATGAGCGGCAGGTTCTTGGCCTTGAACGCGTCCAGGTAGGCCGTGATCGTCGAGGCCTGCGCGTACACGCCGTACATGTGCACCGAGAAGACGGTGTTCGCGTCGGGGTCGGCGGCGAAGATCGCGGCCGCGTTGTCGCGCATGATGCCGGCCCAGTCCTGGCCCCAGTTCGGGGCGTCGACGACGATCGTGTTCTTGATGCCGGCCGCGCGCAGGCGCTTGATCGCGGCCTGGTTGTCGGCGACGTAGCTCGCGTTGGTCGTCGCGTTGTTGCCGTAGGGCTCGTTGCCGATGTTGACGAGGACGTAGTCCTCCTGGCCGACGACCGCGTCCTTGACCGAGATCCAGTAGTCGGTGGCCTTCGCCAGCGTCGTGGCGCCGGACTGCTCGCCGTAGCCGGTCGTGTCGTGGACCTCGAGGATCGAGATCATCTTGTTCGCCTTGGCGAGCGAGACGACGTTCTTGACGTCCGCGACGTCGTTCTTGGTCCAGCGGTCGCCGTTCGACAGGACGGTCCGGACGGAGTTCGCGCCGAGGCTCGCCATGTCCGCGAACGACTGCGTCTGCGTCGCGTACCAGGTGTGCGCGTGGTTGACGCCCCGGAAGACGAACGGCGTGCCGTTGCGCTCGACGAGCCGGCCGTTCGAGACGTGCAGCCCGACGGGGTCGGCGGCGGTCGCCGACGTGGCGGCACCGACGGGGAGGATCAGCGCGGCGGCGAGCGCGCCGGCGACCCAGAGTCGATTCCTCATGTACTTCCTCGTTCCCAGCGCCATGTTCGTGGGCACGACGGCGCGTCAGCCTCGATGGCGGCTCTGCGTCGTTGCTGACGGGGACAGCCCGTCGTGCCGCGCACCTGGGGGTGCGTCGGGGGTCTGCCTATCACCCGTTTCTCGGGCCGCTCCATGGACTAAGCGTTTAGGCGCCCGGACCTCGACGGTCCTGAGACAGACGCCCTGACAACGGTGGACAGCGACCCCCGGACGTGCCGTCGTCGGTCTCCGCTCCTGACCTCGGAAAAGGCTTCCCGCGACCCGCCGGAGAGCCCGCGCCGGGCACGACGGAGCCCCGCCGTCCGGGTGGACGACGGGGCTCCGAGGCGGTCGCTGCACCGCGCGACGGGGCCGGGCTTCGACGCCCGGCCCCGTGCGCGCCCGGCTCAGTCCGCGCTCGACGCCGAAGGGGTGTTGAGCCCCGCCGTGATGAGGTCCATGACCGAGGAGTCCGCGAGCGTCGTCGCGTCCCCGACGGCACGTCGCTCCGCGACGTCGCGCAGCAGGCGCCGCATGATCTTGCCCGAGCGGGTCTTGGGCAGCTCCTGGACGACGAGGATCGTGCGCGGCTTCGCGATCGGGCCGATCTCCTTCGCGACGTGCGCGCGCAGCTCGGCCTGGACGTCCATCCCCGACGCCGTCGCCGCGTCACCCTCCTCGGTCCGCAGGATCACGAACGCCACGACCGCCTGGCCCGTCGTCTCGTCGTTCGCGCCCACGACGGCCGCCTCCGCGACGATCGGGTGCGAGACGAGCGCCGACTCGATCTCGGTCGTCGAGAGCCGGTGGCCCGAGACGTTCATGACGTCGTCGACGCGGCCCAGCAGCCAGATGTCGCCGTCCTCGTCCTTCTTGGCGCCGTCACCGGCGAAGTACTTGCCGGGGAACCGCGACCAGTACGTCTCGCGGAACCGCTCCTCGTCGCCCCAGATGCCGCGCAGCATCGACGGCCACGGCTCGGTCAGCACGAGGTAGCCGCCCGCGCCGTTCGGCACCGGCTGCGCGTCGTCGTCCAGCACGTCCGCCGCGATGCCCGGGAGCGGGACCTGCGCGGAGCCGGGCTTCGCGGTCGTGACGCCCGGGAGCGGCGAGATCATGATCGCGCCGGTCTCCGTCTGCCACCACGTGTCGACGATCGGGGCCTTGTCGCCGCCGATGACCCGCCGGTACCAGGTCCATGCCGCCGGGTTGATCGACTCGCCGACCGAGCCGAGCAGGCGCAGCGACGACAGGTCGTGCGCCGCCGGGATCTCCTCGCCCCACTTCATGCACGTGCGGATCGCGGTCGGGGCGGTGTACAGGATCGACACCTTGTACTTCTCGACGATGCTCCACCAGCGGCCCTTGTCCGGGGTGTCCGGGGTGCCCTCGTAGATGACCTGCGTCGCGCCGTTGACCAGCGGCCCGTACACGACGTACGAGTGCCCGGTGACCCAGCCGATGTCGGCGGTGCACCAGTACACGTCGGTCTCGGGCTTGAGGTCGAAGACGGCGCGGTGCGTGAACGCCGTCTGCGTCAGGTACCCGCCGGTCGTGTGGAAGATGCCCTTGGGCTTCCCGGTGGTGCCCGACGTGTAGAGGATGAACAGCGGGTGCTCGGCCTCGACCTCGACCGGCTCGTGCGTGTCGCTCGCGGAGTCGACGACGTCGTGCCACCAGACGTCGCGGCCCTCGGTCCAGGCGACGTCCTGGCCGGTGCGGCGCACCACGAGCACGTGCTCGATCGAGGGGGCGCCCTTGTCGAGGGCCTCGTCGACCGCGGGCTTGAGCGCGCTCGCGGCCCCGCGCCGGTAGCCGCCGTCGGCCGTGATGACGAGCTTCGCCTCGGCGTCGAGGATGCGCGAGTGCAGCGCCTCGGCCGAGAAGCCGCCGAACACGACCGAGTGCGGCGCACCGATCCGGGCGCAGGCGAGCATCGCGACGACGGCCTCGGGGATCAGCGGCATGTAGATCGCGACCCGGTCGCCCGTGCCGACGCCCAGCTCCGTGAGGGCGTTCGCGGCGCGCGAGACCTCGCGCTGCAGGTCGGCGTAGGTGATCGCGCGCGAGTCACCGGGCTCGCCCTCGAAGTGCAGCGCGACGCGGTCGCCGTTGCCGGCCTCGACGTGCCGGTCGACCGCGTTGTACGCCGCGTTGAGCCTGCCGTCGCCGAACCAGCGTGCGACGGGGGCGCCGGACCAGTCGAGCACCTCGGAGAACGGTGCCGACCAGCTGATGAGCTCGCGGGCCTGGTCGGCCCAGAACCCCAGGCGGTCGGCGGCCGCCCACGGGTACACCTCGGGGTGGATGTTGGCCTGCGCCGCGAACTCGGGGTCCGGCGGGAACCGGCGGTCCTCCGTGAGGAGGTTCTCGATGTCCGAGGACTCGGGGTGCGTGGGTTCGGCGGCCTGAGCCACGGTGTACCTCCTGCGCAGCGACGATGGTGCGAAAGGGACGAGGCGTCCCGTCCGTCGCACTCTAGTAGGACGAAAGTCCCTCGCGTGGCCCTGTCGCGCACCCGCTCGCCCGTGGGCGGCCGCCCGCCCGCGGTCGGCGGGGCGGACGGTCCCGCGGGCTCAGGACGCCTCCGCCGCCGCCCGGTCGGCCTGCGCCGCGTGCGCCCCGTGACGTGCGCGCCAGTCGCCGATCGCCTTGCCGCGCCGCCGGGACTGCCACGCCGTCAGCCCGCCGACGAGCACGAGCACCCCGGCCAGCAGGACCGTGCCGGACGTGGCGGCGACCGTCGCGTTGCCGCCCGTCGTGCGCCAGCTCGTGCCGTCGAGCCCGGTGAGGACCGTGTCCCGCGCGAGCGACGGGGCGTACAGGAACACCCCGCCGGCGACGGCGGTGACGAGCCCGCCCGCGATCGGCACCGTCGGCGACCACACCCCGAGGTAGACGGTCGCGGCGAGCAGCAGCACGCCGACCGAGACCAGCACGATGCCGACGACGTCGGTCGACGCGTCCCAGCCGTCGGTCTGCGCGACGAGGATGCGGGACTCGCCGACGAGCACGACCGCGAGCGCGACCGGCACGAGCACCAGACCGACGACCGTGCCGAGCAGGTGGCCCGCGGGCCCGGTGCGGCGGGGTGCGTGCGGACCGGGGAAGAGGTCGTCGCCGTCGTCGGTGGCCCGGCCCGCCGGGGCTGGGCCGCTCGGCGCGGGGGAGGTCGAGCCCGGGGAGGAGGCCCCGAGGGGCGTGCTCCCGGGGTGGGGGTCGGAGGTGCTCATCGCCGCTCCTTCGTGCGTCAGCGGCGCCGTCGAGCGGCACCGTCTGACCTCACGGTAGGGCGGGCTCCCGCACCTCGCGCGGCGCCGCACCGGGTGCCACGAGCGACGGGACGAGCGGGCCCGGGGCCGGGCGGGCGCTGTACGCGTACGCCGCGCCGACCAGCAGGCCGCCACCCACGAGGTTGCCGAGGCCGACGAGGACGACGTTGCGCCCGAGCTCGGCCCACGTGGCCCCCGGGAGGCCGCCGATCAGGCCGAACGAGAAGGTCGTCATGTTCGCGACCACGTGCTCGAAGCCCGACGTGATGAACACCGCGACGCACGCGAAGATCATCACGAGGCGCGCGCCCTCGCTGCGGAGCCGTGCCGCGCACCACACCGCGAGGCACACCATGAGGTTGCAGAGGACGCCGCGGAAGAACAGCTGCGTGCCGGTCTCCGCGGCCTTGTGCTCGATCATCCGGGCGATCGTCTGCCCGGCCGCGGTCGAGGGCGCGAGCACACCCGAGAGGTGCACGGCGGTCGCGAACACCATCGCGCCCAGCAGGTTGCCGGCGAGGCACGCGAGCAGCGTCGCCCCGGCGCGGCCCCACGAGACCGTGCCGCGCATCGCGCCCTGGGTCAGGACCATCATCGCGGACGTCGCGAGCTCACCCCCGGCGACCACGACGACCGCGAGCGCGACCCCGAACACGAGGCCCTGCACGAGCGGCGCCCACGGCGACCCCGCGACGGCGAGCGGCCCGCCCGCGGTCGTGAGGATCACCACCCCGATGCCGATGTACGCGCCGGCGAGCATGGTCTGGACGAGGTAGGTCAGCGGGCGGCGCGCGAGCGCGGTCTTGGTGACCGCGGCGTGCGCGTGGTGGTCCGTCGCCTCGGCGATCGTGAGCATGCGCCCAGCGTGCCGCGCCGCGCGGCGCCGGTCCTGGGACGAAAGCCCGGGCCCGGGGAATCGCCCCGGACCCCGGGGCGTTGGTCCCGCCGTGACCCTCCTCTTCGAGCCGCTGACCCTGCGCGGCACCACGTTCCCGAACCGCGCGTGGCTCGCGCCCATGTGCCAGTACTCCGCGACCGACGGCCTGCCGGACGACTGGCACCTGGTGCACCTCGGCGCGCGGGCCGCCGGCGGCTTCGGGCTCGTGATCGCCGAGGCGACCGCGGTCGTCCCCGAGGGGCGGATCAGCCCCCAGGACACCGGGCTGTGGAACGACGCGCAGGTCGCCGCGTGGTCGCGGATCACCGACTTCGTCCGGGCCCGCGGCTCGTACTCGGGGGTCCAGCTCGCGCACGCCGGGCGCAAGGCCTCGACGTACTCGCCGTTCGCAACGGGCCGGGGCACCGTGCCGGAGTCCGAGGGCGGCTGGACGAGCGTCGGGCCGTCCGCGCTCGCCTACCCGGGGCTCGAGGCCCCGGCCGAGCTGACCGACGCCCAGGTCGAGGCGGTGCCCGGGCAGTTCGCCGCGGCGGCCCGCCGCGCGCTCGCAGCCGGCTTCGACGTCGTCGAGCTGCACGCCGCGCACGGCTACCTGCTGCACGAGTTCCTCTCCCCGCTGTCGAACACGCGCACCGACGAGTACGGCGGCACGCTCGAGAACCGGGCGCGCCTCCTGGTCGAGACGACGGACGCGGTCCGCGCCGTCTGGCCCGACGAGAAGCCCCTGCTCGTGCGGTTCTCCGCGACCGACTGGGCCGAGGGCGGTCTCACGGTCGAGGAGGTCGGGCTCGTCGCCAAGGAGCTCGCGGGGCACGGCGTCGACCTCGTCGACGTCTCGACGGGCGGCAACGTCCCGGCGTCGATCCCGGTGGGCCCGGGCTACCAGGTGCCGGCGGCGCGGGCCGTGCGCGAGACGTCCGGCCTCCCCGTGGCGGCGGTCGGGCTCATCACGACCGCCCACCAGGCCGAGCAGGTCCTCGTGGACGGCGCGGCCGACGCCGTGCTGCTCGGTCGGGTGGCGCTGCGCGACGCGTCGTGGCCGCTGCGCGCGGCGCACGAGCTCGGGGTCGACGCCACGGCGCTCACCCCGGCGCAGTACGGGCGCGCCTGGGGCTGAGGCGCGCGGCCCCAGGCGCCGGGGGGCGGACGCGTGCGCGTGGCACGATCGGACGTCGACCGTCATGAGGGAGCCGCCGCGATGCTGACCGCGCACGACGTCCGTGGGGCGCGGTTCGCGCGCACGAAGTTCCGCGAGGGCTACGACATGGGCGAGGTGGACGCGCTGCTCGAACGCGCGGCCGCGACGCTCGAGGTGCTCGCCGGTGCGCGTCCGGGACCTGCGGCCCTCAGCGCGCGGGACGTCGCCGAGAGCCGCTTCATGGCGACGAAGTTCCGCGACGGCTACGACCAGGTCGAGGTCGACGACTTCCTCGACCTGGTCGCCGCGGCGCTGGTCGCCGCGGCCGGCTCGGCGCACGGCTCCGCCGGCGCGACGGACCCCCGTGGCGCGCAGCCCCCGGCCGGCGCGCCGCGGACCGTGCTCGAGGCGCACGCCGCCGAGCGCGCGGCCCGGTACTGGGACTCCGCGGCGCTGCGTGCGGCGATGCCCGAGGTGACGCAGCGGGGGCCCGGCTACGTCCGGGAGGACGTCGACGCGTTCGTCGAGCGCGCGGCCCGGTCGCTCGACGACCTCCGCCGCGGCGCCACCCCGGAGCTCGGCCCGCGGGACGTGCGTGCCGCACGGTTCCGCGAGGCACGGTGGCGGGCCGAGCGCTACGACCAGGACACCGTCGACACGCTGCTGGACCAGGTGGAGGCGTCGCTCCGGCCCTGAGGGGACCCGGGGAGGCGGCTCCTCCGACCCTCGGCCCGGGACGCGGACCCCCGACTGGCCCGGCCAGGCCCGGCCCGGGACGCTGACCCCTGACTAGGCCGGCCAGGCCCGGCCCGGGACGCCGACCCCTGACTAGGCCCGGCCAGGCCCGGCCCGGGACACCGACCGCGGCGCCCCAGGGTCTCAGCCCTGGGCCCGCGGACCCTCCGCTGCGCGTGCCGCGTTCTCCACCGCGGCCGCGACGACCGACGTGACCTCCGGGTTGAAGACGCTCGGCACGATGTAGGTCGGGTTGAGCTCGTCGTCGGTGACGACGGACGCGAGCGCCGTCGCGGCCGCGAGCAGCATGCTCTCCGTCACCTTGTGCGAGCGCGCGTCGAGCAGCCCGCGGAACACCCCGGGGAACGCGAGCACGTTGTTGATCTGGTTCGCGAAGTCGCTGCGCCCCGTCCCGACCACAGCGGCGTGCTGCGCGGCGTCGTCCGGGTCCACCTCGGGCCGCGGGTTCGCGAGCGCGAAGACGATCGAGTCGGGCGCCATCGTGGCCACGTCCTCGCCCGAGACGACGTCCGGTGCCGAGACGCCGATGAAGACGTCGGCCCCCGCGAGGGCCGCCCGCAGCGTGCCGGTCACGCCGCGCGGGTTCGTGTGCTCCGCCGTCCACACGAGCTGCGGTGCGAGCCCCGGGCGCCCGGCGTGGACGACCCCGTCGATGTCCGCGACCACGACGTCGCGCGCGCCCGCCGCGAGCAGCAGCTTGAGCACCGCGGTGCCGGCGGCGCCCGCGCCCGAGAGCACGATCCGCACGTCCGCGAGCTGCTTGCCGACGACCTTCAGCGCGTTCGTGAGCGCCGCGACGACGACGATCGCGGTGCCGTGCTGGTCGTCGTGGAAGACCGGGATGTCGAGGCGCTCGCGCAGCCGCCGCTCGACCTCGAAGCAGCGCGGCGCCGAGATGTCCTCGAGGTTGATCCCGGCGAACACCGGGGCGATCGCGCAGACCGTGTCCACGATCTCGTCGACGTCCGTGGTGTCGAGCGCGATCGGGAACGCGTCGATGTCCGCGAACCGCTTGAACAGCACCGCCTTGCCCTCCATCACCGGCAGCGCGGCCAGCGGCCCGAGGTCCCCGAGGCCGAGCACCGCGGTGCCGTCCGTGACGACCGCGATGGTGTTGCGCTTGATCGTCAGGCGCCGGGCGTCCTCGGGGTGCGCGGCGATCGCCTGGCACACGCGCGCGACGCCCGGGGTGTAGACCATCGACAGGTCGTCGCGGTTGCGCAGCGGCACCTTCGACTCGATCGACAGCTTGCCGCCGAGGTGCATGAGGAACGTGCGGTCGCTGACCCGGTCGACGACCACGCCCGGCAGCACGCGCAGCGCCTCGACGATGTCGCCCGCGTGCTCCTCGCCGCGCGTCGCGCACGTGACGTCGACGGTCATGTGCTCGTGGCCCGACGCCGTGACGTCGAGCGCGGTGACGATGCCCCCCTCGCGCTCGATCGCCGTGGTGAGCTCGCTGACCGCCGTGGGACGGGCCAGGACCTCGAGGCGGGCGGTGATGGACGACGACACGCTCGGCGCTGAGACCATGCGGCCATTGTGTCCGGTCGCGGGCGTCGTCGTCGGTCGACGGGCCCGGCGCGCCCGGTCGCTGCTCGGCGGGCGGGGCTCTGGGTGGCCCGCGGACAGCGCCCGGAGGTCGACGCGTGATGCCTGGGTCACGGGCCGGTGGCTGGTCTGCGGGCTGCCCGACGACGCGCCGTAGGGTGACGCCGTGCACGAGCCGCCCCCCTCGAGGACTTCCGCCGACGATCCCCTCGCCGGCCTGGCGGCCCTGCCCGGAGTCGTGGAGGCGGTCGACGCCGCACGCCGGGCCTGCGAGGAGCTGCGGTGGCACGAGGCGTACCGGCGACGCTGGCGCGAGGTGCGGGCGGAGGCGGGTCTCCGCTCCGCCCGCGGCAGCGCGGCGCTCGACGGGGCCCGCGTGCCGCTCGATGTCGTGCGGGCGCTCGCCGTCGGCGCCGGGGCCGATCCGCGGGTCGCTGGAGGTGGAGCGGCGGGGTCCGAGGGCGCTGCCGGTGGAGCGGCGGGGTCCGAGGGTGCTGGCGGTGGAGCGGCGTGGTCGGGGGCCGCTGCGCGTGGAGCGGCGCCGCCCGAGACCGCTGCCGGCGGAGCGGCGCAGCCCGGGTCCGCCCGGCTCGTGCGCCGCGACGGTGCGCCGGTGGACCGGTCCGCGCCCGACGTCGCCGTCGCGACCGGGGCGCTCCGGGTCGCGGCCGAGGTCGAGCGGCTCATGCCCGAGCTCGGTGCGCGTGGCGGCGCTGCGCTCCCGCCCTTCGCCCAGCTCGCCGCCCGGCTGCATGCGGCCGCCGGTCGCGGCTGGGTCGCCGATCACGACCTCGGCCGGCTGCGCACCGACCAGCCGCCGCTCGACCTGCGTGGGCTCGGCGCGGCGCCGTCGGGCCCGGACGTCGCCGCCCGGCTCGAGCTGCTCGGGCGGGTGCTCCGCGAGACGCGCGTCTCCGCGGTCGTGGTCGCGGCCGTCGTGCACGGGGAGGTGCTCGCGCTGCGGCCGTTCGTCGCGGGCAACGGGCTCGTCGCGCGTGCGCTGTCGCGGCTCGTGCTGACGTCGCGCGGGCTCGACCCGACCGGTTCGCTCGTCCCCGAGCACACGTGGGCGACGGCCCCCAACCCCTACCTGTCGGCGGCGGCGGGCTTCGCGACGGGGACACCCGACGGGCTCGCGGGCTGGGTCGGGCTCTGCGCCCGCGGCGCGGTGGACGGCGCGCGCGAGGCCCGGTCCGTCGCGGACGCGGTGCTCGCGGGGCGGCTCTCGACGGACGGCTGAGGCAGACGGCTGACGCAGACGGCGGGACCTCTAGCTCCACCCCGGCCGTTCACGGACGTCCGGGCGTGCGGGTCGTGGCGCGCGAGTGGCGGCTCAGGGGTCCGGACGCGGTTCGGGGCGCGCGGGTCCGGACATGGACGACGGCGCCCGTGAGGACGCCGTCGCCGAACAACGGACCGGAGGGATAGCAGGCGTGCAACTGCGTCGTCGCTACGGGCCAGCCCGGTCGACGTGTCCTATGCGTGGACGATCGCGCGTGGGTTCCCTGCGGGTCCGACTGTCGTGCGTCCTTCGTACCCCGGCGCGGCGGGCAGGGGAAGCGGACCCGCGTCCGGGCAGGTCAGGACGCCGCGCCGAGGGTCAGTCCGTGGACGCGAGGTCCGAAGGGCGGACGGGCGGGCTCAGCTCCGGGGACGCCCGCGCCGCACGAGGTGCCAGACGAGCACCCCCACCGCGACCACGGCGGCGGTCGCGATGCCGGCCACGACGGGGCGCGGCGGGGTCACGAGGGCGCGCAGGGCCACGGGTCGCGTGAACGTCAGGACGCCCCACCCGGACTCGGCGGCGAGCCGGCGCAGGGCGCGGTCGGGGTTGACGGCGAACCCGTGCCCGACGACCTCGAGCATCGGGGCGTCGGTGATGGAGTCCGAGTACGCGTAGCTCGCCGCCAGGTCGTAGCCGCGCTCGGCCGCGAGCTCGGTGATCGCCAGCGCCTTGTTCTCGCCGTAGGCGTAGAAGTCGATCGCCCCCGTGTAGCGACCGTCGACGACGCTCATCCGCGTCGCGATCACGTGGTCCGCGCCCAGCACGGCGGCGATCGGTCGGACGACCTCCGCCCCCGACGCGGACACCACGACGACGTCCCGGCCCGCGGCGTGGTGCTCCTCGATGAGGGCGACGGCCTCGGCGTAGACCGCGGCGTCGATCGACTCGTGCAGCGTCTCCTCGACGATCGACGAGACCTGGGCGACGTCCCACCCCGTGACGGTCTGCGCGAGGTTGGCCCGCAGCCGCTCCGTCTGCACCGCGTCGGCGCCGCCGACGAGGTAGAGGAACTGCGCGATCGCGGTGCGCACGACCGCCCGCCGGGTCAGCAGGCCGCCCGCGAGGAACGGCCGGGAGAACGCGGTGGCGGACGACGTCGCGATGATCGTCTTGTCGAGGTCGAAGAACGCGGCGGCGCCGGGTCGGGGGCCGGTGCGGGGTACCACCGGCCGGGGCGCCGTCGCCCGGGACGCGGGCGGCGCCGCGGAGGTCGCGGGTGGTGCCGCGGAGGTCGCGGGCGGTGCTGTCGTGAGCGGCGCTGTCGGGGGCGGTGGCGTCGTGGACGGTCGCGTGGACGGTCCCGTCGTGGGCTCCACGTCCTGCGCGTCGCCCGCGCCGGTGCCGGAGCCCGCCGAGACCGCGTCGTCCGATCCGTTCTCCATCATGACCTGACCAGGTGCCTCTCGTCGCCCGCCGCCGGTGAGCCTAGCCGGAGCCACCGACGCGCCGCCGGTCCTTCGGGAGCCGCCTCCGCCACGGACCCGAGCCACCCGACGCGCGGTCGGCCACCCCCAGCCCCGTGCTGCCCGCGGCGAGGTGACGCTGCACGGAGCACGCGCCGCGCGCAGCCCGGGGCGGGTGCAGCATCGGCGGTCGCGAGCGGGTCGGTCGGACCTGCCGCCGAGACGGAGGAGGTCGGCGTGTTCGCTCGCGACCCGGAGGTGCTCGACGCGAGGTCGGACGTCGCCACCCGGCGTGGCACGGACGGGTGGCCGCGCCCCGGCGACGTCGAGGCGGTCCCCGGAGCGCCCGGAGGACCTGGCCCCCGTGGGATCGCGTCGTCGCGCGGCGCGACGCGGCGGGGACGCCCCGGGCGCGGCGTCGTGGGGGTCGTCGGTGCGCGCGGCGGTGCGGGCGCCTCGACGTTCGCGGCCGCGCTCGCCCACCGCCTCGCTCGGCGCGGGTCCGCGGCGCTCGTCGACCTCGACCGCACGGGCGGCGGTGTGGACGTGCTCCTCGGGCTCGAGGGGGCCGACGGGCTGCGCTGGCCGGACCTCGCCGGGGCGCGCGGTGAGGTCGCCGGCGTCGAGCTCGTCGCGCTGCTGCCGCGCTGGGGCGGGTGCACCGTGCTGAGCGCCGACCGGGCACGCCCAGGTCCTCCGCCCGCGGTGGCCGTGGACGACGTGCTCGGCGCCCTCGCGTCGCAGGTCGAGCACGTCGTCGTCGACCTCGACCGGGCGGACGTCACGGAGCGGTCCGACGTCCTCGCGCTGTGCGGGCTCGTGCTCCTGGTCGTCCCGCGTGACCTGCGTGCCGTCGCGGGCGCGCTCGCCCTGCGCCCCGCGCTCGTGGAGGCCGTCGAGGACGTCCGCCTCGTCGTCCGGGGCCCGGCCCCCGGCGGCCTCAGCGCGCTCGAGCTCGCGCACGTGGTCGACCTCCCGCTCGGCGTGTCGATGGCCGCCGACCGGGCGGTCGCGGCGGCGTGCGAGCGAGGTGGGGGCCCGGCGGGCCCGGCGCTGCGGCGCGGGCCGCTGCTGCGCGCCGTCACGCGGCTCGCGGAGGACCTGTGAGGCCGCCCGTCGCCGCCGCTGCGTCGGGGCGGTCGGTCGACGCTCGGCGCGCGGGTCGCTCCACGGAGCCCGACGCCGTGGTGCGGGCGCGGTCGGCCGACGCGGGGCTCGGGGGACGGTTTCCCCAGCCCGACGCCGTGGTGCTCCAGGGTCGGCGACGGGGACCCGCCGACGAGGCGGGGGTGCGGCCGCCCGGCGAGATCGTCGGGCCCGGACGACGAGGTGATCCTGGGGCGTCCGTCGACCGCGCCCTGCTCGAGGACGTGCGGGACCGGCTCGCGCGGCGCGGTGCCACCCCGGACGCGGGGGAGATCGCCGCGGCGCTGCGCGCGTCCGGCACGCTGCTCGGCAGCCGTGCGCTCGTCGACCTCGAGCGCGCCGTGCGGGCCGAGCTGCTCGGCGCCGGCCCCCTCCAGCAGCACCTCGACGACCCGGACGTCACCGACGTCCTCGTCAACGCGCCCGACGAGGTCTGGGTCGAGCGGCGCGGGCGGCTCGAACGCACTGCGGTCGACCTCGGCAGCACGCAGGCCGTGCGGGAGCTCGCGGTCCGGCTCGCGGCCGTCGGTGGTCAGCGCCTCGACGACGCCAGTCCGACGGTCGACGCGCGACTGCCCGACGGCACCCGCCTGCACGCCGTCCTGCCGCCCGTCGCCGGCGGCTGCACGCTGCTCTCGCTGCGGGTCCTGCGGCGGCGCGCCTTCACCCTGCCCGAGCTCGTCGCGTCGGGGAGCGTCGCGCCCGCGCTCGCGCCGGTCCTGCGTGCGCTGGTCGACGCACGTGCGAGCTTCCTCGTGTCCGGGTCGACGGGCACCGGCAAGACGACCCTCCTCGCGGCGCTGCTCTCGCTCGTCCCGGACCACGAGCGGATCGTGTGCATCGAGGAGTCCGGCGAGCTCGCGCCGGCGCACCCGCACGTCGTGCACCTCCTCGCGCGGCACGCCAACGTCGACGGCGCGGGCGGCGTCGACCTCGCCGACCTCGTCCGGCAGGCCCTGCGCATGCGGCCCGACCGGATCGTGCTCGGCGAGTGCCGCGGTGCCGAGGTCCGCGAGGTGCTGACCGCGCTCAACACCGGGCACGACGGCGGCTGCGCGACGGTGCACGCCAACACCGCGTCGGACGTGCCGGCCCGGCTCGAAGCCCTCGCGTCCCTCGCGGGGATGTCGCGGGCGTCCGTCGCCGCGCAGGCCGCGAGCGCCCTCGACGCGGTCCTCCACGTGCGCCGCACGGGACCGCTGCGCCACCTCGCTCAGGTCGGCGTCGTGCGGCGGGACGGTGACGGCGAGCTGCGCGTCGACGTCGCCGTCGACGTGACCGGCGGCGTCGCGGTGCGGGGACCGGGGTGGCCCGTCCTCGCCGAGCGGCTCGGGCTCGAGGCTCCGTGAGCAGCGTGGGGGCCGGGGTCCTGGTCGCGCTGGCCGTCCTGGCTGCGGCGGGTCCACGCGGGCGGACCGCGGCACGGCTCGGCGAACCGGCGTCGCGGCGGTCGGGGCTTGCGCGTCGTGGTGCCGACGTGAGCGGGACGAGCGGTCAGCGGCCACGCCCGCGCCCGGTCGTGGCGGGGGAGCTCCCCGCCGCCGTGACCGGCGTCGCGTCGGCGCTCCGCGCGGGCCGGTCACCGGCGCACGCCTGGCTCACGGTCACCGGGATCGTCGTCGGACCGCACGGTGTGCCCACGCTCGCGGACCTCGTGCCCGCAGGAGGGCGGCTGCGGCGACCCGGGCGCGGGCCGCGCGAGCAGCAGGTGCGTCGTGCACGGGCGGTCGTGGCCGCGGGCCGGCTCGCCGCCGAGCTCGGGACGCCGCTCGGCCCCGTGCTCGACCGGGTCGCCCGGACGCTCGAGAGCGACGAGGAGCTCGACGCCGACCGCCGCGCCGCACTGGCCGGTCCGCGGTCGACCGCGACGGTGCTGCGGTGGCTGCCGGTCCTGGGCGTCGTGCTCGGGATCGCCCTCGGCGCGGATCCCCTCGGCGTGCTCCTCGACGGCGGCCTCGGAGCGGCGTCGGCGCTCGCGGGGGCGGTGCTGCTCGGAGCCGGGCACGTGTGGACGCGTCGGCTCGTGGTCGCGGCGCAGGCAAGGGATGACCGGTGAGCGGCGCGGCCGTGGCGCTCGTCGTCGCGCTGCTCGTCGGGCTCGCACGGGTGCCGTGGAGTGCCGGGCGTTCGGCGCGGCTCACGGGGGTCGGCCGCCGGTGCGGTCGGGCCGCGGGGAGCGGCCGGGTCGGCGCGACCGGGGAGAGCGTGCTCCACGACCACGACGCGGTGCTCGACGACGCGGGTGGCGTCGACGTCGTGCTCGTCCTCGACCTGCTGGAGGTCGCGGTGGCGTCCGGGGCGGCGCTGCCGCGCGCCGTGCAGGCGGTCGGGGACGCGGTGGGTGGTGACGACGGTGCGGCGCTGGCGGCGGCGGCTCGCGCCCTCGTCCTCGGTGCGGGTTGGTCCGCGGCGTGGTCGGCCGTGCCCACCCGGTTCGCTCCGGTCGCGGAGTGCCTCGCGGACTCGTGGTCGTCGGGTGCAGCCCCGGGGCCCCGGTTGCGTGCCGCGGCGGACGAGGTGAACCGCGACCGGCGGCGCAGCGCGCGCGAGGCCGCCGGCCGGCTCGGGGTCCGGCTCGTGCTGCCGCTCGGGCTCTGCCTCCTGCCCTCCTTCGTCCTGCTCGGGCTCGTCCCGGTCGTCCTGTCCCTCGCCGGAGGACTCCTGGGGTGAGATTCGTCCCGGTTGCGCACGAGCCAGACGTTGCCGGGTCCGGGGCAATTGCATAACCTGCGGCTGTCGCATCGTCGCGACCGCGCGAGGGAGGTGACCCGGTGGGAACCCAGCTCGCCGCGAGCACGCCCCCGCTCGGCGCCGACCTCCCGCGGGACCCGCGCCTGCGTCACCGGGCGCCGACCGCCGCCGGCCGACGTGCGGCCGACTCGTCACCCGGCCCGACGGGCCACCACGAAGCTGGGCGGTGCACCGGGTCCTGACCCGTGAGCACGCCCGTGAAGGCGGCGCCCGGTCCAGGGGGTGGACCGGGCGTCGCTGCGTCCGGGCCCGGGCGGCGGGCGGCGGGCACCCTGCCGTCGGACGAGCGTCGGCCGGTGAGTGGGAGCGCGCGCGGAGTCGAGTGGACGAGCGCGCGTGGAGCCACTGGACCAGCGCGCGGGGCGTCCAGCGGGCGAGCGCGCGTGCCGTCGACCGGGCGAGCGCGCGTCGGGTCGACTGGGCGAGCGTCGTGTCGAGTGGGCGAGCGTGCGTGGCGTCGGGTGGACGAGCTGATGCAGGTCGCCGTCGGCGCAGCCTGACCTGGCGCCGTGCACCCCCAGCCCGCTCGGCACAGCGCTCGGCCGGCCGTGGCGGACGGAGTCGTCCTGCCAGCCGGGCGCGGGCGCGAACGTGGTCCCCGCCAGGCGCCGCGAGGGCGCCCGAGAAGGAGGACCCCATGCGCACCACCGCCGACCTGCATCACGCCCGACCTGCTCGCCCCGGCGGGCGAGGATCCGCCTCCACCGCGCCCGCGCGCGGACGGACGACGGACACCGCACGACCCTGCGTCGCCGCACGGCGGATGACGTGTCCGGACCTGCCACGCACGGACTCACCGGCGCGGGCCTCAGCGCGGAGCTGCGCTGGACGGCCCCCGTGCTCGCGCGACAGAGGTCGGCGGAGGCACCGGTCTCCGCGACCCGGCGCGGGGTGCCGGACGGCGGCGCCGCACCGACCGGGGTGCTGGGCGCCGGCGTCGTGCCGACGTGGGTGCAGCGCGGCGGCGTCGTGCCGACGGGGAGGCCGGACGGACCCGCTGTGCCGACGGGGGTGCCGGCGGGTGGTGTCGTGCCGACGGTGAGGCCGGACTGCGCCGTCGCACCGACCGCGCGGGCGCGGGCGGTGGCGCGCGTCGTGCAGGGCCGGGTCGTCGCTGGGTCGGACGTCGGCATGGCCACCGCGGAGTACGCGATCGCGACGGTCGCCGCCGTCGGCTTCGCGGGCCTCCTGATGGTCGTGCTGCGCAGCGGCGAGGTGCAGGCGCTGCTCCTCGGTCTGATCCGCGGAGCGCTGTCGGTGTGACGGCGCGGCGTGGCGGGGGCGGGCAGGTCGGCTCGTGCGGTGTCTCGCGGGCCTGCTCGGGGGGCGTCGGGTCGGGACGCTCGCGCGGTACCGCGTCGGGACGCTCGGGCCGTGCCGCTCGGCAGGCCGTGGACCGGCGGGGGAGCGTCGGGGTGTCGGGGACGACGCGTCCCGGCGAGAGCGTCGTGTCCTCAGCAGACGGCGGCGACCGCGGCAGCGTGACCGCCGAGCTCGCCGTGGCGCTGCCGGCAGTCGTGCTGGTCCTGGTGGCGGTCGTCGTCCTCGCCGCGTCGGCGCTCACCCAGCTCCGGTGCGCGGATGCCGCTCGCGCCGGTGCACGGGCGGCGGCCATCGGTGACGACGAGGCCGGCGTGCGCGCCACCGCCGCGCGGGTGGCCGGAGCCGGTGCGGACGTGAGCGTCGTCCGCACCGGCGACTGGGTGACGGTCTCGGTGAGCGACGCGGTGGTGAGCAGCGGGCTGCGGACGGGCCCGCTCGTGGCCCGGGCGAGCGCCGTGGCTTGGGTCGAGCCGTGACCCGGGCCGGGGCGACGGGGCACGCCGGGATACAGGTGCCCCCTGGTGGCTCGGCCGGTGCTCGTGAGCGTGCGGGCGCCGCGCGGAAGGCCCGTGGCGTCCGGCGCACCTCGGGTCCTGCGGGCGAGGCTCGTGGTGTCCCGCGCGCCACGGGCCCTGCTCGTCGGCGCTGTGGCGTCCCGAGCGTCCCGAGCGCCTCGGGTCCTGCCGGCGCGGCCCGTGGTGTCCGGCGCCGGTGTGCCGACGACGCCGGGTCCGGCACGGTCCTGACGCTCGGTGTCGTGGCGGTCGCGGGGATGCTGCTCGCAGTCGTCGGGCTGCTCGCCGGTGCGCAGGGTGCGCGGGGACGCGCACAGGCCGGGGCGGACCTCGCGGCGCTCGCGGCCGCACAGCACCTGCTCGACCACGGCGGCACCGACGTCTCGGAGGCCTGCGAGGTCGCTCGGGCGGCCGCCCGCCGGAACGACGTGCGGCTGTCGTCGTGCCGCGGTGACGGGTCCGGTGTCGTGGTGGTGAGCACGGTCCGGGCCTCGGCCGTCGGGCCGGCGACCGCGCACGCGCGCGCAGGGCCGGTGTCGGCGCGTGGGTGAGCGCACCGTCGCCGGCGCGCAGGGCCGGCGCCGGCGTGGGTGAGCGCGCCGTCGCCGCGCGTCCGTCGCCGGCCCGGGCGTGCGGCGGGCGGTCCGTCCGGTCCCGGTGCGGCTCAGCCCGGTTCGGCTCAGCCCGGTACGGCGTGCGCGAGGACCGAGTCGAGCAGCCGGACGGCGGCCGCCTTCTCGAGCGGGTTGTTGGCGTTGCCGCACTTGGGCGACTGGACGCACGCCGGGCAGCCCCGCACGCACCGGCAGGCCGCGACGGCGTCCCGGGTGGCCCGCAGCCACGTCTCGCCCAGCGCGTACCCGCGCTCGGCGAAGCCGGCACCGCCGGGGTACGCGTCGTGCACGAACACGGTGGCCATCCCGGTGTCCGCGTGCAGCGCGGTCGACACACCGCCGAGGTCCCAGCGGTCGCACGTCGCGAGCAGCGGGAGGAGGCCGATCGACGCGTGCTCGGCGGCGTGCAGGGCGCCTGGTGCGAGCTCGACGGTGACGCCCGCGGCCTCGAGCACCTCGACCGGTGCGGTCCACCACGTGGCCGTCGTCTGGAGCGTGCGCGCGGGCAGCTCGAGGAGCTCCGTGCCGAGCACCTGGAGGTCCGGGATGCGCTTGCGCTGGTAGCTCAGCACCTGGCTCGTGACGTCGACGGCCCCGAAGCCCCAGGTCACGGGCCCCCAGCTGCGTTCGCGGAGCACGGACCGGATCTCGGTCGTCGTCGCCCAGCGCGACCACGTGCCGTAGTCGACGTCGCGGCGCTCGACGAGCGCGACGGCGTCGGCCAGGTGCAGCTCGGAGACCACGAACGTCGCGCCCTGGTGCACGTACACGGCGCCGGGGTGCACGGACGCGTCCGCAGCTGCTGCGTCGACGGTGCCGAGCATCCGCCCCGTGCCTGCCTCGACCACACGGACGGGGTCGCCCCCGGTCCCGCGGAGGTCGGTCAGCCGCGCCGCCGCCTCGGCGTGCGTCCAGAACCACCCGGCCGCGCGGCGCCGGAGCGCGCCGCGCTCGACCAGGACGTCGAGGAGCCCGCGGGTGTCCGGTCCGAACAGCGCGAGCTCGTCCTCGCGCAGCGGGAGCTCGGCGGCCGCCGCGCACAGGTGCGGCGCGAGGACGTAGGGGTTCGCGGGGTCGAAGACCGTCGCCTCGACCGGGGTGTCGAACACGGCCTCCGGGTGGTGCACGAGGAACGTGTCGAGCGGGTCCTCACGGGCGATCAGGGCCACGAGCCCGTCCGCGCCGGCCCGGCCCGCGCGGCCGGCCTGCTGCCACAGCGACACGCGCGTCCCCGGCCAGCCCGCGATGAGCACCGCGTCGAGACCCGTGATGTCGACCCCCAGCTCGAGCGCGTTCGTCGTGGCCAGCGCGCGCAGCCGGCCGTCGCGGATCGCGCCCTCGAGAGCGCGGCGTTCCTCGGGCAGGTACCCGCCGCGGTACGCCGCGACGGTGCCGGCGAGGCGCTCGTCGATCTGGCTCAGGTGGTTCCGGGTCACGGTGGCGACGGACTCCGCGGCACGACGGGACCGCGTGAACGCGAGCGTGCGCGCGCCCGCCGCCGTGAGGTCCGCGAGCAGGTCGGCCGTCTCGGCGGTCACGGACCGACGCGGCCGGTCGGAGGGGTCGGTCACGACGTTCTCACCCGTGCCGCGCGGGCCGGACCCCTCGTGCGGGGCGAGCGCCGCAGCACCGCCCGGGTCGAGGTCCTGCGTCGGGAGGCCCGCGACCGGCGAGACGGCGACGAGGGAACGGGGGTCCGCGTCCGGGGCCTCCTCCGTGTCCCGCTCGGCGTCCTGCGTGATCACCGGGTCGACCGGCTCGGGGTGCGGGAGCGGCGTCGCCCACGGGTCCTCGTCGGGGACGAGGTCGGCCCACGGCCCGCTCGCGCCGGGCAGCTCGGGCGGCTGCCAGAGCGCGAACGTCTTGCGCCCGGCGGGGGAGGTGTCCTCCGTGACGGTCGCGATCGAGTCCGGTCCGACTCCCAGCAGCCGGGCCGCGCTCGCGGCGGGGTCGGCCGTCGTGGCGGAGGCGAGCAGGAACACCGGCCCGCCCGGACCTGTGAGCACGGGCCCGTCGGCCCGCCGCCCCGCGGGGGTCGGGGCGTAGTGCACCGCGAGCCGTCGCAGCCGGCGCAGGATCGCGGCCACGTGCGCGCCGAACACCCCGCGGAACGCGTGGCACTCGTCGACCACGACGTAGCGCAGCGACCCGAGCAGCCGGGACCAGCGACGGTGGTTCGGCAGCAGCGCGAAGTGCAGGAAGTCGGGGTTCGTCAGCACGACGTCCGCGTGCTCCTGCACCCAGCGACGCTCGTCGAAGCCGGTGTCCCCGTCGCACGCCGCGACCCGGAGGTCGCGGGTGCGGGCTGCCGTCACCAGGCGGTCGAGGCCCCCGAGCTGGTCGTGCGCGAGCGCCTTCGTCGGGCACAGGTAGAGCACCGCACCGCGCCGCGTGACCGTCTCGATGCGTCCCGGGTCGAGCAGCCCGGCCGCGCGGTCGGAACGGACGGCCGTCAGCGAGGGCAGCCAGAACGCGAGCGACTTGCCCGAGCCCGTCGACGTCGCGAGCACGGTGTGCCGGCCGGCCCACGCGGCGTCGGCGGCCTCGACCTGGTGGCGCCACGGCCGCTCGACGCCCAGCGCCCGGTACCCGGCGACGAGGTCCGGGTCGGCCCACGACGGCCAGTCCGCGCGGACGCCCTCGCGCGCGGGCAGGTGGCGCACGTGCGTGAGGCGGTCGTCGCGACGCCCGCCCGAGAGCAGCACGTCGAGCAGCCCGTCCGATCCCAGCACGTCGGCCATCCTCGCACCGGGTCCCGTCCGACGACGGTCCGCGGGGTCGGCACGCACGGCGCGGACCCGGGCGCCGGACGCGGACGCGACGCTCCTCGTGGCGGCGAGGGAGGTCCTCGGGTGCCCTGGCCCGTCCGCCCTGCGGCGCGCCAGGATGGACGCGTGCACATCGACCTGAACTGCGACCTCGGCGAGGGGTACTCCGTGTGGCGGCTCGGGGAGCCCGGGCTCGACGCCGCGCTGCTGGACCTCGTCACGAGCGCGAACGTCGCGTGCGGCTTCCACGCGGGTGACCCGGAGATCATGGCCGCCACGTGCGCGGGAGCCGTCGAGCGGGGCGTCGCGATCGGGGCGCACGTCGGGTACCGGGACCTCGTGGGCTTCGGGCGCCGCGCGCTGGACGTGCCGGCCGACGTCCTCCGCGCGGAGACGACGTACCAGCTGGGTGCGCTCGCGGCGCTCGCGCGGTCCGCCGGGGGAGCCGTCGCCTACGTCAAGCCGCACGGCGCTCTGTACAACACCGTGGTGCACGACGAGGCGCAGGCCCGCGCGGTGGTCGACGCCGTCGCGCGGTTCGACCGCGACCTCGCGGTGCTGTGCCTGCCGGGCTCCCGGCTGCTCGACTGCGCCCGCGAGGCGGGGCTGCGGGTCGTCACGGAGGCGTTCGCGGACCGCGGGTACACCCCGCAGGGGACGCTCATGCCCCGGGCGCAGCCCGGCGCCGTCGTGGCCGACCCGGCGCTCGCCGCCGCACGGGCGGTCCGGCTCGCGCGCGAGGGCGTCGTCGTGGCCGTCGACGGGACGACCGTCGAGGTCGCCGCCGAGTCGCTGTGCGTGCACTCGGACACCCCGGGCGCGCTCGCGCTGCTGCGCTCGGTGCGCGCGGGCCTCGAGCTGTCGGGTGTCGAGCTCCGGTCGTTCACCGCGTGAGCCTCCCGGACCCGGACCCGGACCCGGGCGCGGGCGCGGCGGACGACACCGCGGGGCCCCTCCCCTCCGGTGCCGGTGCTCGCGCCGCCGACATCACGGGCTCGCGGACGGCGGACGTCGACGCCCGTGCCGCCGGCGTGGTCGGCACCGACGCGGACGCGGACTCGGGTGCCGTCCCCGCCCTCGGCGCGCTGCGCGTCCGGCCGTACGGCGAACGGGCGTTCCTGCTCGACGTCGCCGACCTCGACGAGGTGCGCGCGCTCGACGCCGCGCTGCGCGCCGACCCGCCGCCGGGGACTGAGGACGTCGTCCCCGCGGCCCGCACGGTGCTCGTCCGGTTCGCCGCCGGCACGTCCGCCGGCGACGTCGAGGAGCACGTGCGCGCGGCCTGGCGTCGGGCGGTGCGGGGCGGCCGGCCGGCCGGTGACACCCTGCCCAGCGGGGCTGTCGTCCGCCTGGGCGTGCACTACGACGGGCCGGACCTCGACGAGGTCGCCGCACTGACGGGGCTCACGCGCGCGGAGGTGGTCGCGCGGCACACGCGGTGCGAGTACGTCGTCGCGTTCGGCGGCTTCATGCCGGGGTTCGCGTACCTGACGGGCGTCGACCCGGCGCTGCACGTCCCGCGACGGTCGAGCCCCCGCGAGCGGGTGCCCGCGGGGTCGGTCGCGCTCGCGGGAGAGTTCTCGGCGGTGTACCCGGCCGCGACCCCCGGGGGGTGGCGGCTGCTCGGGCGGTCCGATGCCGTCCTGTTCGACGCGGGGCGCGCTCAGCCGGCGCTGCTCGTCCCCGGCGCGCGCGTCCGGTTCGTGGACCTGGATGCGGCATACCGGGGCTGCGCCGGCCCGGACGCACCCGACCCCGGCGACGCCGGCGCGGATGCCGGGGGCCCGGGCGCCGGTGATCCGGGCGTCGTGGGTCCGGGCGCCCCCGGTGGCGGCGTCCCCGGTCCGGGAGCCCGTGCGTCCTCGGGAGGGCGGCCGTGATCGAGGTGCTGGCCCCGGGCGTCCTCACGCTCGTCGAGGACGCCGGCCGCCCGGGCCTCGCGGCGGTCGGCGTCGGGCGCTCGGGCGCCGCGGACC